>JANOYH010000300.1:0-21018 GCA_031428775.1 Bacteroidota bacterium | reverse complement strand
GTTTGCAAACCACTGATCCAGCTTTGATCGCATTAAAAAATAGTGTGTACACAAGTCAGAATTATTTGGCTGATGCAGAAGATAATAATCTTACTTATCAACTTACATTATCGTACCGAGCCAATAAAAGGATCAATACTTTTGTTACTTATTCAACAAGTTTCAAACCAGTAGGAGTGAATGTGGCAGGTTTACCAACGAATAGTAATAATACGGCAGCTACTGAACTTGCTGTAATCAAACCAGAATATTTATGTCATTTTGAAGTGGGTATTAAAACTAATCCAACTGAAAATTTCACTTTGAATTTCACTTTGTATAACACGAACATTGACAACTATCAAGCGAATGTTCAATCACCACAACTTGGTGTTAATAGAGGATATATTGCGAATGCTGAAAAAGTAAATGTAAAGGGACTTGAAATTGATGGAAACATTAAAGTGAACAAACATTTTTCATTCTACGGAGCCCTATCTTATACAGATGGTAAATATGTAAGTTTTACGAATGCACCACTACCGTTAGAAGAAACAGGCTTAACACAAAATGGTGTGCAAGTCGCATTCAAAGACATTTCTGGGGGTGAACTTCCAGGTATTTCTAAATGGGCTGGATCAATCGGTGGTGAGTTCAATACACCTGCAGTGTTTTTAGGAAAGCCTAGTAATTTCTTTATTGCATCCGATGTATATTATCGTTCATCTTTCTCATCAAGCCCCTCACCTTCTGCCTATTTGAATATTGATGGATATTCTATTGTCAATGCTCGATTAGGTTATAAGGTATCAAACGGACTTTCCTTCTTTATCTGGGGACGCAATTTGTTGCAAAAAGACTATTATGAACAATTATTACCCGCTGGTGGAAATGCCGGACAGTTTGCTGCCGTACTTGGTGACCCAAGAACTTACGGAGTAACACTGAGGTATAATTTCTAAAATGACCTATAATCATGACAAACGGACTATTTTCAAAATAAGTCTACTAAAACGATAGGATTTAAAGCTTAATGATTAAATTTGCAAATAATTGAAAAATTCGTCCATTGATTCAAGAAGATAAATCCGTCTCAAACCTTATACAAGAAACAGTGTTGGAAAAGTCTGCCCCAGGGGGGAACAGACTTTTCCCTGTATTCTTGAAGCTTGAAAATTTATCAGTAGTTGTGATAGGAGGTGGAAATGTGGGACTAGAAAAATTAATGGCATTACTTCATAATGCACCCGATACAAAAATCAATTTAGTAGCTGAAAAAATTGCTCCTGAAATTGTAGCATTGACCTTGCAGTATCCTACTCTAACCCTTTACCAAAAATCGTATGAGCGTGCTGATATTGTTGACGCTGATATAGTTGTTGCTGCAGTGAATGACCTATCGCTTAGCGAGTTGATTAGAAATGATGCAAAAGAAGCGGGTATACTAATTAATGTTGCAGACAAACCCGATTTATGCGATTTTTATTTGGGTTCAATAGTTACCAAAGGAGATTTGCGCATTGCCATTTCAACTAATGGAAAATCACCCACTATTGCAAAGCGGTTAAAAGAAATATTCAATGAAGCCATACCCAATGATTTAGATGAATTGTTGAATAATATGGCCAAGTTACGCAAAACATTGCATGGTGATTTTGCTTCTAAAGTGCATCAACTCAATCAACTTACCAAAGTATTGGTTGACGATAAAGACGCTGACCCAGAAAATAGTGAGAAGAAATGGAAAGGCATTGCCTCGAAATTTGTCTTTGCTTTCTTCTTCATGTTTGTTGGATATTTTATCCTTACTTATATTCCCTTTCACAACATAATAAAAGGTGTTGCGTCTTTGCCAGATCATGTAGAATCTACTTTTTATTGGATGATCTTCGCTGGATTTTTAGCGCAACTGGTGGATGGTGCATTGGGTATGGGTTATGGGGTAACTTGTACAACTATTTTACTTTCATTGGGTGTAAACCTTCCGGCCATTAGTGGAAGTATTCATACTGCCGAAATGTTTTCAAGCGGCGCAAGTGGTTATAGCCATTATCGCTTTGGTAATGTGAACAAAAAATTATTCAAAACCTTATTAATACCTGGTGTGATCGGTGCAATTATTGGTGCTTATTTGTTGTCGAAATTGGGTAATGAATATGCTAATTATATTCGTCCCATTCTTGCAGCGTATACATTGTTACTCGGACTAAGAATATTTTATGCTGCCTTCAAAAAAAATAAGAAACCACAGAAAGTTAAGAATGCAGGATGGTTGGCAGGTGCGGGTGGATTTCTAGATTCTTTTGGTGGTGGTGGATGGGGACCTCTTGTTACCAGTACCCTAATTGCCAAAGGAAGAACTCCTCGTTTTGTGATAGGCACTGTTAGTATCACAGAATTTTTTGTGACTCTTGCTAGTGCCCTTACTTTCTTTTCGATGTTGGGTATCAGTCACTGGCAAATCATTGCGGGATTGATTATTGGCGGTACTGCTGCGGCTCCTTTGGCAGCAAAATTGTCGGGCCGACTACCCGTTAAAACCATGTTTATTTCAGTAGGAACATTGGTGATCATCTGGAGTATTCGCATTTTATTAAAATCTCTTGGTTGGATGTAATCCTTTCTCATTTAGTATACATTTTGGTATGCATTATTTCCACTTTATTTTCAATTGATTCTAACCATGTGGCTACAGGATGGATATTGAATCTAATTAGCTAGTTTGCAAAACTTTGTTTTTTTCTAAACAGAGAATTAAAACTTGCCGAATGCCCAATAAATCATTGCTATTATCTTGCCTGTTTTCTGCATTTTGTTTAATGCTATTTGCTGCTGAACCCATTAGTAATTACAAAGGTGGTCTCAATAAAAAAGGGAATGAAATATCCTTTCAAACAACTACGGGTAAATGGTTGATTCAAGTTTGTACGCCAGACATGTTTCGGATCAAATTTAGGGCATCAGGTAATTTTGACTTGCCCGAAAAATGGATGGTCGTTAATTATAATTGGAATGAAACAGGCATCAAAATTGCTGAAACAAAGACGCAACTAACGATCAAAACATCTAAGCTGCAAATGGTAGTTAACAAACAACCCTTTAAAATAAGCGTATTGGATCAAAACGGAAAATTTCTTTCAAGTGACGCAACTAGTAAAGTGAAAAATGCAAATGAATCGAAAAATGCAAACGAAATAAAAAACGCGACAGAAATAAAAAACGATACCATTACTGTTACAAAAACGATGCAGACTGATGAACACGTTTTCGGTTTTGGGGAAAGAATGGACTTTATTGACCAGCGTTCAAAAAATATTAAATTAAATGTGGGAAGAGGTAAAGGCCTTCCACATATTATTGGCGCATACAATGTATTAGATGCCAATTATTGTCCTGTTCCTTTTTTTATGAGTACCAAAGGATACGCCATTTTTTTGCACAGCGCAACAGCCACTTCATGGGATATGGGTTCTACAGAATCAAATACTTATACCATGAGCTCAGGCGGTAAAGAATTGGATTACTATTTCATCTACGGTCCAGACTTTCCTCACATGCTTGACCTCTACACTAACCTCACCGGAAAATCGCCGATGCTACCAGACTATGCCATGGGACTGCATATTGGCACTTATGCCGGTGGAACTTGGGGTTTTGAGCAGTTAACATCAGACGCTTATGTTTTGGCACTCGCTAAAAAATTGCGCGATATGGGGGTACCAGTTGACATACTTCATTTAGATTCTGTGTGGCGCATTTTTGGTAAAATTGGCGGCAAAGGAGCAACTAGTTTTGAATGGCGAGAAACTTTTACAAACCCCAAACGCATGTTTGATAGTTTGTATGCCATGAAATATAAAATGGTGGGCTTACATGTACGACCCAGGTTTGATAATGGCAATAAATTGTTGTTATTAGACACAGCACGACTATTGCATTTTACCTATCCCGAAAAAAACAGCCCCGGTGAATTCGTCAACTTTTTCGATACCGCAGCAGTTGAGTGGTGGTGGAAACACGGCGTTAAAAGAGTGGCAGACCTTGGCGCAAAATTTTTAAAAACGGATGAAGGAAGTGCGTTTGGCGATTTGGCTAATGAGTCAGACAAAATGGGACCCACTGGTGCCGAAGTAAAAACCTTGCACAACTTATTTCCCATCGCCTATGCAAAAGGCGCCTATGAATCCTTTCAGAAATACAATGGCATCAGGGGCATGAACCATACCAGAGAAGGATATGCCGGCATACAACGTTATCCCTTCTTATTTGCAGGCGACTGGCCCAGCGAATGGCAATATTTTGCACCAGTGATTAAAGCAGGCTTGAATATTGGTTTATCTGGCGTAAGCAACTGGGCTAATTGCATGGGTGGATTTGAGCATCCGGCAGATCCAGAATTGTTTATCAGGTGGACACAGTTTGGTTTATTAAGTCCCATTGCCCTCTTATTCGGCATGGACCATCCTGGTTACAAAGAGCCATGGAGCTATGGGGATGAAGCGTTTGCCATTTTTAAGAAATACGATTCATTACGCTATCGTTTATTTCCTTACCTCTATCATGCTTCTTACCAATCGCATAAAACGGGAATGCCCATGATGCGTGCCTTGGTATTACAGTATCAAGATGACGAAAATGTTTATAGCATTTCAGATCAATACATGCTGGGCAATGATTTGATGGTTTGTCCGGTTACAACCAAGGGTGCCGTAACTAGAACTGTATATTTACCAAAGGGTGAGTGGTTTAATTATTGGACCGGTGAGAAATGGACCGGTAAAAAATACATTCATGTGTTAACACCACTGGATGAAGTGCCCATTTTTGTAAGATCAGGTGCCATCATTCCCATGCATCCGGCCATGAAATATTTTAGAGAAAAACCAGTTGACGTGATTACACTTGATGTATATCCCGGAAATGCAAAAGGGGCTTTACTATATGAAGATGATGGAATTAGTTTGGATTATGCAAAAGGTAAATCAACCCAAACAGATTATGAGATAAAAGCATCAACCAAAGAAATCAATATACTTGTTTCAGTAGTTAAAAAGGAGTATAAAGTTTCCACACATACTTACGATGTATCAGTGCATTTGAATGTTAAGCCAAGTCAAGTAATGGTGAATGGGCAGGACATTAAAAGCGATTTTAATCCGGTTACAAAACTACTGTTGATTAAGACGGAACAAGCAAGTACTCCATTAAAATACAACATCAGCATTAAATTGTAGCATCCTTATCAATCTTAATTCCCATCAGGTTTTGTTACTGAAACACGGGTACTAAGGGGCCAGTAAAAGTTTTCTGGTAAGTCAGGTTTTCTGGGATCAAACCTTGGTGAAGGTTTGATATATTTTATAAGGATATGTCCTTGATCTCTTAAGGCTTGCACAATACATTTTGTCAGCTCATAAGCCCCAAAAGTATTAAAGTGTGTGTCATCTTTTAATGCAACAGTTTGTCCAGGAAAACTATTAGCAGGATAATGTACAAATGCTTTGGTTGACAGAACTGGTCCCCATGCTTCATATAATATTTTGCTGATATCATTCATATCAATCAAGGCCAAATGTTCTTCTGCAGCTGTTTCGCGCATGGCTGCAGGGTAGTCACCTAATGTATTGATAATTTTTCCAGTAGAATCAAAACTCCTTCTATTCATGGAAGTAACCAGAAATGGAATGCCCCCTTTATCTCTTGCAGCTTGAATGTATTTTTTCAAGAGGGTTTTATAGCTCGTGAAGGCGCCAATACCTGGACCCTTTTGTTTTTGATCGTTGTGGGCAAATTCAATGAATAGGTAGTCGCCTTTTTTCATCAAGCTCAATATTTTCTCCAGTCTTTTCTCTGCCAAAAAACTATTCAGTGTTTCACCTGATTCTGCATAGTTGGCAACGGCCGCAAAATTGGGCTTAAAGAAACTTGGAATCATTTGTCCCCATGAAGCCCATGGTTCTTTGTCTTGATCAACCACTGTAGAATTTCCAGCAAGGAAAACGGTTATTGCGTTTGTGTTGGGTCTTATTTCAACACCACAAACTTTGGGTGCAAGATTATTGAATTCAATAGTCAACAAATTATCCCAGTGTAGAAAATCACCTTCTCTCACACCAGGCCTCGATTTCAATTTTATTTTTCCAATAGAATCACCAGATGCATTTCTAATAATACTGTCGCGTATATGAACGGTGAAAGTTTGGTTGGTAAATTCGCCCTTTGCTGTTTTGATATTTTCAAGCATGAGACGTCTGCTCTCAACTCTAATAGTGCTAATGCTTTCTGCTGTTTTATCTCCGAGAATAACAGTAACATCATAATTGCCATCGGGAACTTTCACAGAAAAATAAAATGGTTTTGAACTAGTACAATAATCGCCACGCAATAAGTCTTTGCCGCCTCTATTTATCCCGATCATTTCAGCATCACTAGAAAAACCAAAACCTGTTTGATAGTTGAATTGTTGGCTGGGCAATACTTTGGTATATCCTTTGGCCGTTTTACCTATACCAAAATCAAATAGGTATGTTGTTGATTTTTGTGCAAAAGCAAGACAACTAAAACTACAAATAGTCAGTACTAATAAACTTCGAAACTGAGAATAATTCATGGTAATACTTTATTTTTCCAACAGTTGTAAGGCACTGTCATTGATTTTATACGTATGTTTTCTAAGAAGCAAAATCATCTCAGAGCCTGCAAGTATGGCTGGTCCATAGCCGTGAGCTGCAAAAACATTGGTTGGACGATGGTAATAAAATGCAGGATCAAATCCCATGCCTGTACCAACGCAAACGCCTTCTACTTGGCCAATTGCATTGACTTTGGTGGCTACTGCATTCCAGGCAAGTATTGCAGCTGGACCGTAAGTTTTCGCATTCACCCAACCTTGATTAATGGCGTGTGATATGCAATAAGAATAAATAGCTGTAGCGGAAGTTTCCAGGTAGCTATCATTTCTATCCAACAATTGATGCCAGAATCCTGTACCAGATTGTAAGGCCAGTAGTCCGATGATATGAGACTCAAGCAAAGCTAAAATCTTATTTCGTTGTGGGTGGTTTTCAGGAAGCACATCTAATAATTCAACGGTAGCTAATAAGGCCCATCCATTGGCCCTGGCCCACTTGAATTCTGGGTGTGTAGGCATGCTTTCAACCCATCCATGCATATAGAGGCCTAAATTTTTATTAAACATTCTATCAGAAAACTGAATGAGTTGTTTAACGGCGTCGTCTGTATATTTTTTGTCACCCGAAAGTTTCCCCATTTGTGCAAGCGCAGGAATGCCCATGAATAAATCATCAAGCCATAGGGTGTTTTTCAATGGTCTATTTCTTGCAAGTGTTCCATCCTTTAATCGGAATTCTTCTTTGCTAATAAAATTAATATAGTTGTTTATCAAAGGTTGTAAATCGGCTTCTTTACAATCAGGCAATGCTTTGATCATGGCTGCACAAATAGCACCTGCATCATCTAATGCTTTTGGTGTTAATGCTTGTCGGAGTGGGTTTGAATTTCTTGGAAATTGTTGTAATTGTTTTTGAAACCCTGGAGCAGCTTGGGCCAGGAATTGCAATCTTTTAGTACTGTATTCCGTATATTTTTTATCGCCAGTAGCCTTGCCTGCATGCAACATAGCAGCATAAGTAACCCCCCACTCATAACTGGTTAATCGAAACTGGCCTGGTGTTAAAATTAAATTGGTATCGGGAAGTGGGAAGCCTGCAATAATTTCTCCCGTTTTTTTATTACTTAAACTGGCAAAAGTGTTTTTGTCTAAATAGTTGTAAATGCGGTCAAGCACTACTTTAATACTTGCTTCTGCAGGTGATCCATACGGTGTAGGATAATCGGGCTGTAATAGGTGCAAAGGTGTATTTACATCATTGCCCACTACAATTGGTTTCTGTGCAAAAACATAAAAATTGCTAAAGCATAAAATTGCAATACAAATAGATTTTTTCAGGACAAGCATGAGTTGGGCATTTTGAATGTAAGAATCGTTATATGGGAAGTCTGAATTTTTCTAGACTTTGCTAAAACAAAGAAAAATTTATGGCAAAACTATCCTGTTCTATCTTGATTTTCATTCAAGACTATTTATTTAAACAGTAATTTATTTATAATGATGACCTAAGTGTGAGGTAAAAAGGGATTTCAGTATGTGTGGCTATTTCATTTAAAACCATATTTGCAGCAGTAGTGCCCATCATTTGAAAATCTGTAGAAATGGTGGTGATCCCATTTAGGATCAATTTTTTCAGCGGGGTTTCATTGTAGGAAATGAGTCCCACATTCTTGCCCACTTTTAATTTGGTAGCAAGAATTTTTTCTATCAGGATTACCAGATCGTTTTCCATTAAGTTGATATAAACTTCACCATCCTTAATGGGCTCATTGGCAATATTGTGTACAACCTTATAATTAAAAGCATATTGGTGACAGAATCGATAGAACCCCTTTAATATTTCTTGAGGAAAATAGGTATTCTCAGGAAAGATAATTTTAAGACAATGGTATTTACTGAGTTGTGGAAGTGCCAATTCTAAAGCATGATAAATATCTACTTCAAAATTCTCATAAACCGCTCTATAATTACCCACAACACCCGGTACCAGTTTGTCCATAAGAATCAACTTCTCTTTGGGAATGGTATTGATGATCTCGTGTGCATTTTCTCCTCCTTCCATAAAATGCGGAATTATCACGTAGTGGGTATAGTCGTGGTGCGCATTGGTGAGCAATTTTTTAAAAAAAGCGAAATCGTTATTGTAAATATAAAAGTCAACACTAGCCAACTCGCCTAGGGCCCCTACAAATGCATCGTAGATGATTTTCTTGTGTGCACTTAGTTTATTAAATAATAAAAATATTTTGAGGTGTTGGTTGACTTCAGCGTTTTTAACGAAATAACCTTTGCCTGGTACAGAGCCTAGAACGCCTATTTTTTTTAAGTGTTTATAGCCTTTTTCAGCAGTATCTCTAGATATTTCAAATTCAAAGCTCAGCTCATTGATGGAAGGAAGGAGGTCGTCCTTCAATAATTTCCCTTCATTGATGGCTTTTACAATGGAATTAGAGAGCTGCAAATATTTTGGAGTAGCCGAATAATAATCAATAAAAAGGTGTTTGAAAATGGCAGCTTTTCTCATTTATCTGGCATGCTTTAGGATATTGCTAAATCAAACCTACAAAATATTTATTCAAAATAGCGTAGTTAAAGCATGATGGTACATGATGGAAAAAAAAACGAACACTGTTAAATTCACTTGATTTATATTACTATATAGAAAAAACGATTATACATGGGTGCTATTTTAGGAATTCTGTTTCATTTTATTGGAGGTTTCGCGTCTGGATCCTTCTATCTTCCTTATAAAAAAGTAAAGGGTTGGTCTTGGGAAAGCTACTGGATTGTAGGCGGACTCTTTTCTTGGTTAATAGTGCCACCCATTGCAGCGTATTTAACCATACCTAATTTTACAGAAATCATTGCAGCAGCACCTTCTTCTGTATTGGGAGCCACATTTGGAATGGGATTATTGTGGGGCATAGGTGGCCTCACTTATGGATTGGGTGTTCGTTATTTGGGCGTATCCTTGGGAAGCTCAATTATATTAGGGTTATGCTCGTTTTTTGGCGCATTGATTCCTTCCATCTATTATTATTTTAATCCAACAAAAGATAAGGATACCATTGTTGATCTATTAACGCAACCATGGGGACAATTTGTAATTATTGGTTTATTGGTATGTATTTCAGGTATTGTGATTTGTGGTAAAGCAGGAGGGATGAAAGACAAAGACCTTGGTGGTAGTCATGTTGATGCTTCTGGTAGTGAGTTTTTATTGGTGAAGGGATTGATACTATCCGTGGTGTCTGGTGTACTTAGTGCTTGCTTTAGTTTTGGAATTGAAGCGGGTAGTACCATGGGGATTAGCGCCAACGATATTTGGAAAGCAGCCAATCCTGGAGAAGGAGAATTTTTGTTTAGAAACAATGTCATTTTTGTAGTGATCTTATGGGGAGGTCTGACCACCAATTTTGTTTGGTGTATGATCTTGAATTTTAGAAATAAATCTTTTTCAGATTATGCCAATAAGCAAACACCCTTATTAAAAAATTATTTGCTCTGTGCATTGGGTGGAACCACTTGGTTTCTTCAATTTTTCTTTTATGGAATGGGCGAAAGCAAAATGGGCAATGGGGCAAGTTCTTGGATCTTGCATATGTCGTTCATCATTTTAGTAGCCAATCTTTGGGGCCTTTTTCTCAAAGAATGGAAAGGAGTTCAACAAAAAACAATCCGCACTATTATTATAGGTATTGCAACTATCATTGTTTCGGTTTTGATAGTGGGTTATGGGAATTCAATTAAGTAAGACAATCGTAAAGTTTATCAACATGCAAGCGTTAACAAAACAATTCAAACAAGTAAGCTATTTATGGGATGATACAATCGCCCAATCAATGGCTGGCGATGAAGTGGCACTATTGGTGTATCGTTCCAACTTATTAGGTGCCGATTTAAGGTTAACCAATTATGGAGGCGGTAATACATCTTGTAAAGTTTTTTCCAAAGATCCTTTAACTGGATTAGATACAGAAGTGATGTGGGTAAAAGGGAGTGGAGGCGATTTGGGTACAATGAAAAGAAGTGGGTTAGCAGCTTTATATGTAGACCGTTTGAACAATTTAAAAAGCAGGTATCTTGGGCTTGCTCATGAAGATGAAATGGTGGAATTATTTAACCATTGTATTTACGACCTTGCTTCAAAAGCTCCTTCTATTGATACGCCATTACATGGATTTCTTCCATTCAAACATATAGACCATTTGCATCCTGATGCTGCCATTGCAATTGCTGCAGCAAAAGACGGAAAAAAAATTACACAAGAATTGTTTAATGGAACCATTGGTTGGGTAGAATGGCAAAAGCCTGGATTTGACCTCGGACTACAATTGAAAGAGTGTCTAGATCAAAATCCTGGAATTATAGGAATCATGTTAGGGTCACACGGATTATTTACATGGGGCGATACAGCGTATGATTGTTATATCAATACACTAGAAGTTATTGAGCGATGCGCAGATTTTATCAACGATAGTCAAGCAAAACAAGCTGCTCCATTTGGAGGTGCTAAATCAAAATCACTTCCCAAAGAAGAACGCCTAGATCGCGCAGCCAGCTTGGCTCCTGTGCTTCGTGGATTCTGTTCTAGTGCAGTTCAAATGATTGGACACTTTACTGACGATGATCGGGTATTGGAATATATCAACTCCAATGATTTAGACCGACTCGCCCCAATGGGTACCAGTTGCCCGGATCATTTTTTAAGGACTAAAATTAGTCCACTCGTTCTCGATATTGCCATCGATGAAAATCTCGAGAATATAGCAGCATTGAAACAAAAGTTAGAACCTCAGTTTCTGGCTTATCGGAAAATGTATGCAGAATACTATAATAGTTGCAAGCACGCAAATAGTCCTGCTATACGTGATGCTAATCCTGTAATTATACTTTACAAAGGAGTAGGGATGTTCAGCTTTGCAAAAGACAAACAAACTGCAAGGGTTGCATCTGAATTTTATTTGAATGCCATCAATGTCATGCGTGGTGCGGAAGCAATTTCTTCTTATACTGCTTTACCAAGACAAGAAGCTTTCAATATTGAATATTGGTTATTAGAAGAAGCCAAATTGCAAAGGATGCCAAAGCCAAAAGCATTAACAGGAAGGATTGCATTGGTAACAGGAAGTGCGGGTGGTATTGGCAAAGCAATTGCCAAAAAATTTGCTAACGAAGGTGCTTGTGTAATCATCAATGACAATGACGCAAATCGATTAGAAAATGCAAGAATTGAATTTAATGCACAATACGGTAAAGATGTGTTTAAGGAAGTGATGTTGGATGTAACTAAGCAAAGTGATATTCAACATGCCTTTAAAGTAGGTTCACTTGCCTTTGGTGGTGTGGATTTGATTGTGAATTGCGCCGGGTTGTCTATTTCAAAACCAATTGAAGAACATACTGAGAAAGATTGGGACCTATTATACGATGTGTTAGTGAAAGGGCAATTTTTTGTAACACAAGCTGCTGTTAACGTAATGCGTAAGCAAGACCTTGGCGGAGACGTGATCAATATTGTGAGTAAGAATGCATTGGTATCTGGGCCTAATAATGCGGGATATGGTTCTGCAAAAGCTGCACAGATGCACTTAAACCGACTGAATGCAGCAGAATTAGGAAAAGACCAAATTAGGGTGAATGTAGTGAACCCAGATGCAGTTATTTCGGATAGCAAAATTTGGGAAGGGGCTTGGGCAGAAGGCCGGGCTAAAGCCTATGGAATTAATGTTTCTGAATTGCCGGCATACTATGCAAAAAGGACCTTGCTGAATGAAATTATATTGCCTGAAGACATTGCAAACGCCTGTTTTGCTTTAACTGGGGGATTGTTGAATAAGTCAACCGGAAACGTTATTAATGTGGATGGTGGTGTAGCTGCTGCGTTTTTAAGATAATACTATGGAAAGAGTTGCTTTTAAAATGAAATTGTTTCCAGGAAAAGAAGCAGAATACCTAAAAAGGCATGATGAAATATGGCCTGAACTGGTGCAGTTGTTGAAAGAAACTGGAATAGAAGAATATTCCATTTTTCTCGACAAAGAAACACTTTCCTTAATTGGCGTGTTGAAAATCACCTCAGTCTTATCTCTAAATGATTTACCCAAACATCCCGTAATGCAACATTGGTGGCAATATATGGGAGACATTATGGAAAGCAATCCAGACAATTCACCAGTAAGCATACCTTTAACTGAAGTTTTTTACTTGCCTTAAATTTTGGCGTCATGCATATTGAATTAGCACAAATACAAACAGAGAATCAGGGTGGAATAAGCAGTCACCAGAAAAAGTACCAATTTATTGCTTCAGAAATTGAAGGAGTTGAAACCATTTTAGAAAAGCTCATCGCTTTTCAAGTAGCCATTCCTAGTTGGGCCTTGGGTACTGGGGGTACTAGATTCGGAAGATTTTCAGGTGGTGGTGAACCCCGTAATTTGGAAGAAAAAATTGAAGACATTGGTTTATTGCATGCATTGAATCAATCGAGCGGTGCCATTTCATTGCATATCCCTTGGGATATACCAGAAAATCCAGACGCTATTAAATCTTTGGCATCTAAACACGGATTGCGTTTTGATGCAATGAATTCTAATACATTTCAAGACCAAAAAAGCCAAGCGCATAGTTATAAATTTGGTTCCTTACAACACGTAGATAAAGCAGTTCGTCAACAGGCCATAGATCATAATTTAGAGGTGATTCAACAAGGTATTGCCTTGGGTTCTGATTCACTCACAGTTTGGTTATCTGATGGGTCATGTTTTCCTGGTCAATTAAATTTCAGGGAAGCTTTTAAGCATACATTGGAGAGTTTAAAAGTGATCTATGAGGCATTGCCAGAAAATTGGAAAATGTATATTGAATACAAAGCATTCGAACCCAATTTTTATTCTATGACCGTGGGCGACTGGGGGCAAAGCTATCTCTACGCCAGCAAACTTGGCCCAAAAGCATTTACGTTGGTTGATCTGGGTCATCATTTACCCAATGCAAACATTGAACAAATAGTAGCGTTGTTATTGATGGAAGAAAAGTTAGCTGGATTCCATTTTAACGATTCAAAATATGGCGACGATGACCTGACTGTTGGTTGTATCAATCCTTATCAACTGTTTTTAATTTTTAATGAATTGGTAGAAGGAATGGATGCAAGGGAGATGGACCATGCAAAAGATTTGGGATGGATGATTGATGCTTCACACAATGTAAAAGACCCATTAGAAGATTTGTTGCAGTCGGTTGAAGCCATTATGAATGCCTATGCACAAGCATTGTTGGTAAATAAAGCTGCATTGGTTGCCGCACAAAAGTCAAATGACGTTGCAAGGGCTCAAGAAGTACTTCAACAAGCGTATAGAACTGATACTAGGGCAATTGTGGCGGAAGCTAGACTACGCAGTGGTGGAGCATTGCATCCACTAGAAATGTATCGTTCATTGAAAGTTCGTGAACAACTGATTAAAGAAAGAGGCGCAGTTACCGTTGCAACAGGACTCTAACATACCAGCTATTCCCGTGATTGCCATATTTGATATAGGCAAGACCAATAAAAAGCTATTGCTATTTAATAGGCAATATCAATTGGTATTGGAAGAGTCGTCTCAATTCGCTGAAATAACGGACGAAGACGGATTTCCTTGTGAGGATCTGCAACAGTTAACAAATTGGGTCAAAGAAAAATTGAATGCTTTGTTATTGAATCAACAGTATGCAATAAAAGCGGTCAATTTTTCAGCATATGGTGCAAGTTTTGTTTACTTGAATCAGCAAGGTGATGTTGAGTTGCCCCTATACAATTATTTAAAACCATATTCGGAGCAAACACTGCAACTATTTCATCAACACTATGGTGATGCAGGCAGCATTGCTAAGGAAACCGCATCGCCCAATTTGGGCAACTTGAATTCAGGTATGCAGGTGTATCGTATCAAGCACGAAAAACCAAAACAGTTTCAAGAAATTAAGCATGCACTGCACTTGCCTCAGTACTTGAGCTATATTTTGAGCAGTCAATTATACACTGATATTACCAGTATTGGTTGTCATACGCAGTTATGGAATTTTCAACAAAAAAAATACCATGAATGGGTAACCAAAGAGGGGATTAATCATTTGTTTGCTCCAATTGCAGCGTATGACCATATAGCCGCAAAACTAAATGACAGTATGGTAATTGGTATTGGTTTGCATGATAGTTCTGCGGCATTGATACCCTATCTGGTAGCGTTTACGGAACCCTTTGTATTATTATCTACAGGTACTTGGTGTATTAGTTTGCATCCTTTTAATCAATCGCCTTTGAGTTTCGAAGAATTGGCGCAGGATTGTCTTTGTTATTTAAGTTTTCAAGGGAATCCAGTGAAGGCATCCAGACTATTTGCGGGCAATGATCACGAACAGCAGGTAAAAATATTGGCAGATCATTTTGCACTCCCCATTGATTATTATAAAACGGTAGTTTGTAATCCGCAGCTGTTTAACGATGCAAATGCTGATCAGGAAGATTCAAGTATTTCAGATAGACTTAGTACAATTGATGGTGCTAGTCAGGAAGATGATAATACAAGTGGGGCTATGGTGAATCAGTCGGAGTTTGGTAAAAGAAGCTTAAATAGTTTTAGTAACTATGAAACCGCCTATCATCAATTGATGTATGATATTGTAGTACAGCAAGTGATTAGTACCAATTTGGTTTTGAAAGATACAAAAGTGAAAAGAATATTTGTGGATGGAGGGTTTAGTAAGAATCCCCTTTATATGTATCTGTTGGCTAAGTCCTATCCCAATTTAGAAGTCTTTGCAGCTTCTGTTCCTCAAGCATCCGCAATAGGTGCAGCCTTGGCCATTCACCAACATTGGAATCCACTTCCTTTGCCAGCCGATATGATTGATTTAAGGTTGTATGCGATACACCCGGGACTTACACTAGGTCTCTAGCCAATTAAATAACTGTGACCTTTCTCAAACTAAAATTAATCATCATTATGCCAATAAAAAGCCATAATGCAGCTAAAAGCAAGCCGATATCAATAAAGGGAATATTAGCATAGCTCAATGCTGCTACGCCCTGAAGCATCAATAATAGTTCATTGATGATAATTCCTGTAACAAATATTTTAATGCCAAATAGTAGTTGATTACTGATAGAAAGAAGGTGGAAGGTTACTAGGTATCCGATTAAAAAAATACTCACCATACCTAATAATACCAAGTGTAAATACCCAATCACAATGGGTCTAAATCCAAATGCCAATTGGCTTAGTGACGGTATGGTAGAACCCAATTGGAGCAATAGTTTGATTGAAAGTGCAATTCCTGAAAATAAAAATAGCCACCTAGTTTTTGGGGGGAATAGCTCCTTGATTATTGTGTAATTTTTCTTGATTAGTACCACCATTTTTATCCAGCCATAGAACTGCAAAAAAGCGGATAGTACCACTAAAACATAAATAGACCAATGCATGGGTAGCCATAGGGCAGATAAAACATATGCCGGGATACAGGCAAAGGCAAATGACCAGAATATCAGTTTTAGCGTAGGAATTAACATTTGAAAAACTTCAATTTTAGCAATGAACAAACCCAATAATGTAAAAAAGAACCATCCATTGTATTGAAAGTGTAAGAAGAAATAGACTGCAGCCAAGTACCAATTTTGATGAATCGTTTTAGTGATCATCATTCCCGCAAGTGCAAAAGTTCCAATGGAAGAAAGAAGATTAAAAATCAAAGCCGATTTAAAACAGAAGCCACTGATGTTACCAGCCGAATTGCTAGAAAGGTCTTTCCAATATTTTAATGCAAACAGATAGGAAGTAACGATGGAAAGGGTTGAAAAACTGATGGACCATGCCCCATATCCTTGCATGGGAAAACTAATCAGCATGCCATAGGCAGTAATTAAGTTAGCAATTATAATTAGCTGGTATTTCTTCCATATTTCCTTGCCTTTGATAGCGGCTAAATGAGCAGTAAGTAAACACAATAAACTGTGTGAAATCCATCCCGAAAAGGCAAAATGGGAATGTCCATGTAATAAATGTTTTTGGTCGATCCAGGGCAGCGAAAATGCAATTTTATAACGCAGGATTACTCCAATAGTAGCCACAATGAGTAGGTTGGCAAAAGCATAATTGAGCCAACGACTTTTCATGTATTATTTACCTGATGAACAACAAATAAAGCAACAATCCTGCTTGATAAGTATGATTGAAATCATAATCTAGCAAAAGACTTTTCCTTTGTCTATGACTAATGTACCTTTTCCATTCATATTTCTGATGGCACGAATCACTGTTTCTACCCTTAATCCAGTCATGTCTGCAATTTGTTGTCGTGTTAGGTTAAGTTGGTTGCAATCTGGACAAAAATTTTTGTGCTCAGCTTTCAGGTAATTCAACAGGGTAGCAATTCTTGCTTCCGGTGCATGAAGTGCCAAAGATTTTAAGAGGAGGAATTTGAATCGAACCCTTTTTGCCAAAAGTTTGCTAAAGGAAAAATGGATGTCTGTATTTTCTTTCAGTAATTGTAAGAAACTTATTTTAGTTAGACGTATAATAATCGTTGGTTCAACTGCAATAGCTGTTGCAGCAAACGTGCCTCCATCAAATAAAGGCATTTCGCCAAAACATTCGCCTGGTTCAATAATGGTTTGGATGAACTCTTTACCGTTATCATCAATATTATACCATTTTACAATGCCCGAAACCAGTTGATAATAAAACTGACAATGTGCGCCTTCATTGAAAATGATTTCGCCTTCGTCAAGTTTTTTGTAACTGGCACCCCATGCAAGCAAAAGATCAGTGTTAATCATATAATGTCTTTTCAAATGGCGAAGTGAAATTAGGCATCGATTGTATCAGGGGATATGATACTTAATAGCCAAGTACATGATTTTAATCATGTTTTTGAATAAACATTTGAAAGCTACGACTAAAGATTTATGATTTATTCATTTTGTTGCGTCAATATGATTATACGCATAAGATGCAGATTTTGCCCTTTGTAATCTTGTAGTATTAAATCAATCAAATTAGAATAGTATGAAGCGAATCATTTTAACCGGCGTTATTCTAGTAGCGCTCTATGCTTGTGGTAATCAATCAAGTACAAACGAAGTGCCTGCTACGGGCGAAGAAAAAAAGGAAACAGCTGCTAATCCAGATTATGATCCAAATAGGGGAGAAGGGAAATTCAAAGACGTCAAATTAGATCCCAAACTGGATGCTGCATTGGCTGAAACAGGTAATAAGGTTTATGGCGTAAAATGCAGTAGTTGTCATAAAACAACTGACGAAAAGCTAGTTGGTCCAGGATGGAAGGGTGTTACAGCTAGGAATACGCCAGCTTGGATTATGAATTTTATAACGAATACCGATGAAATGATCACCAAAGATCCAAAAGCACAGGCTCAATTAGAAATATGTTTGGTTAGAATGCCCAATCAAAATTTAACGGATGAAGAGGCAAGAAGTTTGCTAGAATTTATGCGCAAAGTAGACGGTGTGCAATAACCAACTGGCCTTTGAATTCAAAAAAATAGTACCTAATTATTTAATTTAATCTTATAAAAGATGAAACAGTCAACATCAAAATTCATTGTACTGGCGTCTGTTACTTTGCTAATGGCCGTTCAGGCATGTAAACCTAAAAATGCGGGTAATGCAGTTAGTGCTGATGCCGCTTTAAAAGCCTATGTAGCTCCTGGTAAATATGATACCTATTACAACTTCGTTTCAGGTGGATTTAGCGGGCAGATGGCCGTTTATGGTTTACCTAGTGGTAGATTATTGCGTGTAATACCTGCTTTTTCTGTTGACCCTGAAAAAGGCTATGGTTTTAGTGAAGAAACTAAACCCATGTTGAATACTTCACATGGAATAGTGCCATGGGACGATTTACACCATCCCGAATTATCTCAAACCAATGGAGAAATTGATGGAAGATGGGTTTTTGGTAATGCCAACAATACACCTCGTGTAGCACGTATTGATCTTACTACTTTCAGAACTGCAGAAATTATTGAATTGCCCAATAGTGCGGGTAATCACTCTTCTCCATTTATTACTGAAAATACAGAATACGTTATTGCTGGTACTCGTTTTAGTGTTCCTCCAGACAATGCCAATGGTGATGTGCCAATTAATACTTATAAGCAAAACTTTAAAGGCACACTTAGTTTTATTAGTGTGGACAAAGGAGATGGTAAAATGGATATCGCCTTCCAAATTCAATGCCCAGGCGTTAACTTCGATTTGAGTCATTCTGGAAAAGGAAAATCTCATGGTTGGTTCTTCTTTAGCTGTTATAATACCGAGCAAGCCAACACACTCTTAGAAGTAAATGCTTCACAACGCGATAAAGACTTTATCATGGCTGTGAACTGGAAGAAAGCAGAAGAATACCTAAAAGCAGGTAAGGGTCGCAAACAATCGGTTCGCTATGCGAGCAATCGATACAACGAAAAAACACATACTGCTACTTCTACTATTAAAACAGAAGTAATTGTATTGGATGCAAAAGAGTTGAAAGACATTTGTTATATGATACCTTGTCCTAAGTCGCCACACGGTTGCGACGTAGACCCAACTGGTGAATACATTGTAGGAAGTGGTAAGTTAGCAGCTTTAATTCCTGTATTTAGTTTTGATAAAATGATCAAAGCGATTGCAGCTAAAGACTATATTGGAGATTATGAAGGGATTCCTGTTATTAAATATGAATCTGCTTTATATGGAGAGGTTAAAAAACCAGGACTTGGGCCACTACACACAGAGTTTGATGGTAAGGGTAATGCGTATACTTCTTTCTTTGTATCAAGCGAAGTGGTAAAATGGAATATCAAAGATTTGAAAGTATTGGATCGAGTTCCTACTTATTATTCAGTTGGTCACCTTTGTATTCCAGGTGGTGATAGTAGGAAGCCTTCTCCTAAATATTTAATTGCCTATAATAAAATTACCAAAGACAGGTACCTGCCTACAGGTCCAGAACTGGCTCAGAGTGCACAGTTGTATGATATTAGTGGCGACAAAATGCAGTTAATTCTTGACTTCCCAACAATTGGTGAGCCACACTATGCTCAAGCAGCCGAAGCTGATATTATCAGAAAGAATTCTGTGAAGTTCTATAAGATAGATTCAAATATGCATCCTTATGTATCAAAAGGCGAAGCTGCCACCAAAGTAGTGCGTGAGGGAAATAAAGTGCATGTGTATATGAGTTCTATTCGTTCACATTTTTCACCCGATAATATTGAAGGTGTGAGGATGGGCGATGATGTATATTTCCACGTAACAAACTTAGAACAAGACTGGGATGTGCCACACGGATTTGCTGTTAAAGGAGCGATTAATGCAGAGCTTTTAATTATGCCGGGTGAAACTCAAACATTGAAATGGACTCCAGACAGAGTGGGCATGTTTCCTATTTATTGCACCGATTTCTGTAGTGCCTTACACCAAGAAATGCAAGGATATGTACGCGTATCTCCAGCTGGAAGTTCAGTGCCTTTAACTTATAGTTTGGGTACTAATTTGCCTAAAGCCACCACTCCAGCACCTGGGAAATAAATTACTTTTTTTCAATTCCGATTAACTGATGATACAGTTGGTCGGAATTGATTGTTGTGCGTTATTATTCGAAGCTGATACATTGACCTATGAAACCGATCTCAAGAATATTATTATTTGTATGTGGTCTATCTCTGATAATGGTACTTTTTGTACCCATGTGGCGTATTGAATTAGACGCGCCACAATATCCAGAAGGTTTGATGATGCAAATCTATCCAAATAAACTAGGTGGAAATGTAGCTATCATCAATGGTTTGAATCATTATATAGGTATGAAGACTTTACACAACGAAGACTTCATAGAGTTTAAAATATTGCCTGGAATAATTATTTTTTTTGCCCTTGCTTTTGCACTAGTCGCAGTACTAAGAAAGCGAAAATTAATGGAATGGCTCTTGGGTATTTTTATCAGTTTTGGCGTAATTGCCATGATAGACTTTTATAGATGGGAATATGCGTATGGCCATGACCTGAATCCGGATGCAGCGATTAGAATTCCTGGCATGGCCTATCAACCACCTTTAATAGGCTTTAAGCAATTATTGAATTTCGGGGCATATTCAGTTCCAGATATTGGAGGTTGGATTTTTATAGCGGTTGGCATTTGTTTGTTAACGCTCGTTATTGTTGAAAGGAAAAGAATGAAAAAAATAGGCTCTTTGGGGGTTACTAAAAATGCAGCATTATTTGTTATTGCTATCGCAATGATGAGTAGTTGCAGTACCGCTCCTGAGCCCATTAAATTGGGGAAGGATAATTGTTTTTTTTGTAAGATGACTATTAGTGACGCGCGTTATGGAGCTGAACTGGTGACAAAAAAAGGCAAGG
>JANOYH010000299.1:0-6172 GCA_031428775.1 Bacteroidota bacterium | reverse complement strand
ATACAAAGACCCCAATGCTCCTTTTGTAAAAGCCGCCAAAGCCTATTTAAAGGGAATCAATCAATACATTAAAGTGGGTAAAACACCTATTGAATTTACCCTTGCAGGGATTCCCAAAACAGCATTTACCATGGAAGACATGGAAATAATTGTAGGTTATATGGGCTATACATTTGTTGGGGCTTTTAGGTCAGAAGCAGTGGCTACCACCATTGCTACAAAATATGGTGTAGACTATTTCAACGACATTTTAAAAGGATGGCCTGATAGTAATTATATGATTCCTGTGCAGGCAAGTGTAAAGAATGTCCTGCTTGCTAATGAAAATAATGCCCTTCAAACTTCTGCAAACGGGTCTCTTCTTGCGGCGGCTTCAAATTTAACTACCATGGCTGACCAGCTTTCTAGTTTGCAAGCATCATTACCGTATCCTCCTTTTTTTGGTTCTAACGGATGGGTCATTGCTGGTAAAAAAACAAAATCAGGCAAACCCATACTTTCCAACGATACGCATATAGCATTTTCACAGCCTTCTGTTTGGTACGAAGCACATCTGGAATGCCCTGGTTATAAAATCTATGGCAATTTTTTAGCAGGAACCCCTGTGCCTGCATTAGGCCATTCTGATAGAAGTGGATGGGGAATAACCATGTTTGAAAATGACGACGCTGATTTCTTTCGCGAAAAAATTAACCCTACAAATGCTAATCAGGTATGGTTCAAAGACCATTGGGAAGATTTGGTAGTACGCAAAGAATCCATCAAAGTAAAAGGCAAGCCGGATCTTGATTTTGAGGTAAAAAAATCAAGGCATGGTTATATTATGAACGGTGCATTTGATGGCATCAAAGATATCGCCGACCCTATTGCATTATGGTGGGTATATCATCAGTTTCCCTCGAGACATTTACAGGTATTTTACAACCTCAGTCACGCTACAAACGCCACAGAAGCAGGAAAGGCAGTTGAACCTTTAACAGCCCCTGGATTGAATTTTATGTGGGCCGATACTGCAGGCAATATTGCTTGGTGGGCAGCTGGTAAATTACCTATCCGTCCTAAAAACGTAAACCCACAACTCATATTAGACGGGTCAACTGGGTTAGATGATTTTTTAGGCTGGCGAAACTTTAACCAGAATCCACAAATACTCAATCCCTTGCTGGGTGTCTTATATACTGCCAATAATCAACCACAGGATATGGGCACAGGATTAGAGCCTGGTTATTATGTTCCATCTAATAGAGCAGAGCGAATTGAAGAATTGGTATTTAATGATAAGAAAGACTGGGATGAAGAAAGTGTTAGAACAAGCATCAATGACGTCAAATCAAGTACTTATCCAAAATTATTGGCTACCATTTTACCTGTCATTCAAAAAGAAAAACTAAATACCGCAGCACAAAATTGTTTCGCCATCTTATTTAAATGGGATGGTACTCATGAACTTGAAAATATTGAACCAACCATTTTTTATAAGTTTGTTTATTTAGTCAATAAGTATGCATTGGAAGATGAACTAGGTGCTGAAACATTCGAACAATTTGAGAATACTGCTAGCATGAAAAGAAATACTGCTAGACTGTATCAAAATGATAGTTCTAAATGGTGGAATGATATACATACGCCACAAAAAGAATCTAGGTCATCTATTTTTACCAAAGCAATGAATGATGCCTCAGATCAGCTTTCCAAACAATTAGGAGAAAATACCGCCAATTGGCAATGGAAAAAAGTGCATAGCCTTGAACACAAACACCCACTTGGTATTATTCCTGTAATTGGAAAATGGTTTAGCATTGGCCCAATGGCTGTTAATGGGGGAAGAGAAACCATCAATAACTTAGATTTTAATTTGGATAGTAGTGGCTTGTATAAAGTGGTTTATGGGCCAGCACTGAGAAGGGTAATCGATTTTGGAAATCCTGCTGCAGCCATGAGTGTGAATCCAACGGGACAGTCGGGCTACTTCTTGAATCCGCACTATTCCGACCAAGCAAAAATGTTTGCAGAAGGAGGCAAGCGCCCTGAACTAAGTTATAGAAATGATATTGAGAAAAAGATGATTGGAAAAACTATACTAAAACCTTAGTGCAATTTTTATTTCTACCATCCTATCCCATAATCCTCGCCATTATTGGAACTTCCTCCCCACAAACTACCGTGTTTCCAATCGAAATAAATGGCGTTGATGGGTCCACTTGTTCTATCACCATAAGTAATATGATAGCCCATCTTTTTTAATTCGTTGCTCAATTCAAGCGATGCATTTCTGGGCAATAAAATATTACCGGCTCTTGGTATACGATCTTTTAATTTGGTTCCACCAAGTGACAACCACAATTGATTCGTATTAAAATTAGCGGCTTCACTGGCTTGTTGAACAGTCATATTAAACTCTACTATATTCAAGAAAAACTGTAATAAATTTTGGTCTTGTGTATCACCTCCTTGTACACCAAAACAAAGAAATGGTTTGCCATCTTTTAAAGCCAATGATGGTGTAAGTGTCACGCGCGGGTGCTTGCCTGGTGCTACTACATTAAATGGATCGATGGTGCTATCTAGTACAAAACTTTGCATCCGCTGACTCATTCCAAAGCCTGTTTTTCCTGCCACTACTGCCGGTAACCATCCACCACTTGGCGTGATGGAAACTACCCAACCAGAGGTATCGGCTGCTTCAACGGTAGTTGTACCACGCCAGAGTCGGTCTTGATAATCCGTCTCATAAAATGCTTGATCGTGTTTTGGTACAGCATTTCCTTGTTGTAAACTAGTATCGGTTAAACTTTTTCTTTTTTGTAATAGAGCAAGATAGGGATTGGTTTTTCCTTCAAATGGATAGGGATCTCCCGGGGCTGCAAAGGCATCATTTTTTTCAAAAATGATTTGCTTCACCCTTTGTTTCGCATATGCCTTACTCAATAATCCTTGCATAGGTTCTGCAGGAGGGAAATAGGGGTCGCCATAATAAAAATCACGATCAGCATAGGTCAGATTTAAGGTTTGATAGAGGGTATGAATATATCTAGTACTATTATAGCCCATTGATTTGAGGTCTATATTTTCTAACATGTTCAAGCCTTGCAATAACATGGGTCCTTGCGTCCATTGAGCCAATTTATACACTTCAATTCCCTTATAATTTGTGTGTAATGGTTCTTCTGTACGAGGTTTCCAATTCGCAAGATCAGCAAGCGTAATCAAACCTCCTTGTTCCTGAACGCCACGTACAAATTCTTTAGCAATATCTCCTTTGTAAAATCGGTCGTATGCGGCCATGATAGCAGCTTTTCGATCTTTTTTATTTTTTAAAGCTTGTTGTTCTGCTTCAACCAATTTTGTTAGTGTGGCCAACAAATCTTTTTGAACAAAAATTTCACCAGCTTCAGGTGCTTCTCTTTTCTCGCCAGCGTGGGGTAAAAAAATGGCTTTAGAATAAGGCCACTGTTTTATCATTTCTTTTCCTCGCTCCATGCTGTTGGCTGTTTGGGCATCTATTGGATAGCCTGCTGCTAATTGCATGGCAGGTGCCAAAACCTCTTTTAAACTCATCGTACCAAATTCACTGAGCATGTAACAAAGTCCACCTACTGTACCAGGAGTAGTAGCAGCAAGTGGTCCATATTCTGGAGGAAATTGATAGCCCTTGTTTTTGAAAAAATCTACTGTTGCCCCAGTTGGAGCAACGCCCATTGCATTGATGGCAATCACCTTTTTTGTTTTGGGGTTATAAATCAATGCCTGTGTTTCTCCACCCCAACTCAACACATCCCACATAGTACAAGTAGCTGCAAGCATAGCACAAGCTGCGTCAACAGCATTGCCCCCTTTTTGAAAAATCATGGAACCAGCAGTTGCGGCAAGTGGTTTTCCTGTAATGGCCATCCAATGTTTGCCGTGTAAAGGAGGCTTTTGTGTTTGTTGAGCTAAGACAGAACTAACAATACTTAAACCTAGCAAACAAATAAGAAACTTTTTCTGCATAAAAATGATTGATGCGTATGATTGGAAAATTGTGTTAGTCATTCATTTAATTATTTCCGCCATTTCCTGGGGCAAATGGGAAACGAAGTGATTTATAATAGTTTAAAGTTTGATCAGGTGCTTCAAATCCTGCAGGGATGGGCATTTTAGCGAATGTTCCAAAATACAATACACAAGCATTCCGCCACCATACCGCTTCTTTTTCTTGAATGGACAACAGCATTTTTACTTGTTCAAAACGTTCTTCATCAACCAAGCGTTGTTGCTTTTCCCATTCTTTTTTTGTAGCCCTAACTGCTGTAACGCCATCATAATATTTATAACAAAGTTCTTCCCATAAAGTTTTTCCAGATTTCATTTTGAAGTTCCATGCTATATGATGAAACCACAACAAATATTTTTCTGAACAAGTAGCCGGGTCTTCAAACATTTTACGCAGTTCTGGATGATACTGTTCCAGTGCATTGCTTCCTTTTACGGTTCTATCAAATCCAATACCCAAGCTATCTGCACGGTGATAGTATACAGGATTCCAATCGGCTCTACCTAGTCGGTCAGACCATGGTGATGGCCCATAATGGTGTCCATCACCCATGATATGAGCCAGACCCAATGGTGTCATATAATTGACCATCACTTCTCTAGATGCGAGCATCATTTTCTTAATAGGTTCTACAAAACTGGGGTCATTATTATAGGTCATTTTAATCCAGTCAACAGCAATACTTTCGGCACTTTGAGTTGGATCCCAAGCAAGTCTACCAAATGCATACCAATTGGATTGCGCAAAAGGATGACCACACCAGTTTCGGTCGTCTCCAATATTACTCACCCCGCAAATACCTGTTAAAGGATAAGACTTAATAGAACCATCAATTATTTTAGCAACTGTTGAGCCTTTGCCATTACTATAGGTATCTGCCTCTAGCACTTCTTTCATTAAGGGAGCTTCATATACAAGTTGTGTAGCTTGTCCGAGGTATTCCTGTGTCAACTGAAATTCAAGCATCAATGGTGTTTTTTGCATGGCACCAAACAATGGATGAAAGGGTTCTCTTGGTTGAAAATCTAAAGGACCATTTTTAACTTGCACAATGACATTGCTTCTGAATGCACCGTCAAACGGCATGAATTCAATGTAAGCTTGTTTTGTTCTATCAACAGGAGTCTCGTTACTATAAACAAAGGCTCGCCACATCACAATCCCCTTGTGTGGAGCAAGTGCATCGGCTAAAACATTTGCACCGTCGGCGTGTGTTCGTTGGTAATTTTGTGGACCCGGTTGTCCCTCTGAATTAGCTTTTACCACAAATCCACCAAAGTCAGGAATATAGGAATAGATCTCGTCCACTTTTTTATTCCACCAAGCTTTAACTTCATCATTCAAGGGGTCGGCCGTTTTTAATTTGCCTAGTTCAATAGGGGCACTGAATTTTGCGCTTAGATAAATTTTTATGCCATAGGGTCTTAATGTATTGGCAAGTGCTGCAACTTTAATTAAGTATTCTTTGGAGAGCATTTGTACGTTCGCATTTACATTATTGACAACGGTACCATTGATGCCAATTGATGCATTGGCTCTTGCATAATCAATATAACGCTGGTCAATATAATCTGGTAACAAATGCCATTTCCAGATCGAAAAACCTGCATATCCACGTTCTACCGTCCTATTCATATTATCCCAATGATCTAATAATCGCAGCTGAATTTTTGGGTTACTAATATAAACGAGCTTACCAAAATGTTTTTGCGTTTGTAGCATTTGCAAAAAATGAAAACTCCCATACAAAACACCAAGATCAGTCTTGCCAGTAATCAATATGCAATTCTTACCCTGTATATTCAAAGTGAGAATTAAAAAGCCTTCATTGTTTAACAGCATCATTTCTGTTAGATTCAATCCAACTATCATGGGAGATGATTCCAATGATCCAACCACAACGGTATTGTTTTCAATAGAAGACAAATCAGGAATTTGTTTGCCAAGCAATCCAGTTAAGCCCATGTTCAATTCTTTTTTAGCCGATTTAATTTTGTCGGATTTTCCGTCAACCCAAATTCCTTGAATCTTGCTTTGAAAGGAGGCAAGTGATGCTGTATTGGAAATTTTGTTATACCTGAGCCAGAGTTTGTAGCCGTCTTCTGCTTTTGATTGCAAACAGAGAATCAAAAAAAATAG
>JANOYH010000298.1:0-13452 GCA_031428775.1 Bacteroidota bacterium | reverse complement strand
TAATCAACCACGATATTATGCAAAGAATTTTGATTGGGGTAATTTAGGAGGATTCACCACATTTGATTTCAATACAGGATATAAATCAATAATAATTATAGTATTGGTTTAGGAGTTAGCAATTTATTTAATACAACACAAAGAGAATTTGTAGGATCTCCTTCTATTGGCAGATTAATTTCTTTAGAAATAAAGTCGCACTTTTCTAAACTTAAATAAAACTAAAAACTCGAAATTCGGTGTTTTATTTTTGCATACTTATTCGTTGTATTTATTAACGATAAAGAATTTACTGTTTCAAGGTCTTTCACTCCCTTTTTGGTCATCTGCTTCTCACAGTCAGGAAGCAGTTCTTGTAAACGATCAAGTCGAGGGTCTCTTGCAACAGGCGGCGGTTCTGTAAATAACTGCTCTAATTCAATGTCACTTAGTAGTGTCTCGTCCTAAATAAAACTTACATTAAACTTGAATACCGCAAAACCGCAAGCAAGCCCATTCCATTTAGAGGGGGCTAACACCGAGAAATCTGGAATAGGTATTCAGGAATAATATATTGCTACAAAAAAAAGGTATTGTTGGGGTGCTTACATGGGTAACATACTTACTCCACCAACCCCTCTAAATTGTCTTGTTTGAAATAGGATAAAATCTATTTTATACTATCATTTTGAACAGGTATCAACTTAATAATCCCAACCCCATCCAATCCACACATCAATATGTATGTCAAATCAAACTCAAACCATTTCTTGGCAAAATTGGCATCGTCTTTGGCGTAGTGGTGGTTGTTCTGAAACAATTCTCCCATCAACAAGATGCCCCATGGAGAGCTGTTCTTTGATTGATCACCATTATCATAATTACTATAGCCATATTTATGTCCACACCAATTCACTACCGCACCTTGAATAGGTCCAATCATAAAATGAATGGGCAACAACAAAAACCACCACGCATTGGGAGCAAAAAACACATAGAACAATATATATATCGCGCCAAAACTTAAGCGAGTAATGATATGATGACCAAACCTGTCTAGCTTATCCCACACTGGTAAATACTCTTGCGTAAATTGCGGATCAGGTAAATTTTTTCCGGTTAAAAAACCACGAAAAATCACAATCGTGCTCTTCATCATCTGATACACATCCTTAAAAAAATGTGGTGAATGCGGATCCTTTTCAGTATCACTATACACATGGTGCATCCTATGCATCACACCATAAGCGCGTGGCACTAAAAATGAAGCACCTTGCACAAACCAAGTAGTCACATAAAAAACTCGCTCCCAGTTCTTGCTGGTCGTATACATTTTATGTGATGCAAATCGATGCAGAAAAAAACTGTGAAAAAACAATGACAAAAACCAATGCGAGAAAAAAAAGATCAGAATTGCAAGCATGAGCAAAGGGGGATTCGTTAGATACTGAAAATGGTAAGATAGTGGAATATAAGTCAAAAGGCAAAAGTAAAAATTCAAAAAAGCATTTTGTCAGCTTTTTTAACTTTTTACATTATCCCCTTTTTTTGACTTTTGACTTTTAACTTTCTAACTTATATCGCCCCAGTAAATTGTTTTAAGAACCTTACATCGTTCTGAGAATACAAGCGTAAATCATTCACTTGATACTTCAATTGCGTAATCCTTTCTACTCCCATCCCAAAGGCAAAACCAGTATACTTATTAGAATCGATCCCAAAATTTTCCAACACTTTTGGATGCACCATCCCACTGCCCAAGATCTCTACCCAACCAGTATGTTTACAGATATTACATCCATCACCCCTACAAATTAAACAACTGATATCCATTTCTGCACTGGGCTCGGTAAATGGAAAATAACTAGGCCTAAACCTTACTTTCACATCTTTCCCAAACATCTCCTGCACAAAAAAGTATAAGGTCTGCTTCAAATCGGCAAAGCTCACATTCTCATCTATATACAATCCTTCTACCTGATGAAAAAAACAGTGTGCCCTCGCTGAGATGGTTTCATTTCTATATACCCTACCCGGACAAATCACCCTAATAGGCGGTTTCTGCGTTTCCATCACCCTAGCCTGTACACTACTAGTATGCGTACGCAAAAGCCATGCAGGGTCTTGGTTGATATAAAAAGTGTCCTGCATATCGCGCGCTGGATGGTCTTCCGGCAAGTTCATGGCGCCAAAATTGTGCCAGTCGTCTTCAATTTCCGGACCTTCCGCAACAGCAAAACCCAATCGC
The DNA here is from genome assembly GCA_031428775.1 of Bacteroidota bacterium. GTDB lineage: Bacteria > Bacteroidota > Bacteroidia > Chitinophagales > Chitinophagaceae > Sediminibacterium. The sequence goes on along the minus strand of JANOYH010000298.1, from coordinate 11,225 downwards.
TTAAAAATGCCCACTATTTGATTGCGCACAATATTCAATGGATGCCTAGTTCCAACCAAGATAGGATCTCCGGGTAAAGAAAGGTCAATTTGATCAGCACCAGCAGCTTCAGTACCAATTGCTGAATGTTTGATTTCCTCAAAACGCGCTTCTACAATTAATTTGAACTCGTTCAAGATCTGCCCGCATTCCTTTTTCTGCTCTACTGGCACGTTCTTCATCTCACCCATCACCGCTTTTACCAAGCCCTTGGTGCCCAACCATTTAATACGAAATGCCTCCACCAATTCAACAGTTCCGGCTTGTTCAGCCGCCACTTCCTGCTTGTATTCAGCTATTTTTTGCAATAAAGCTTCCATGGCGCGAAGATAACGAATGGGCATTACTTTACACAAAAACACAAAATTTCCGGCATCAGTCCGCATTTCATACATTTGTAGATGAATTTTAATGATCAGATGGAATATAATACGGACAGAAATTTCTTGGGCATGAAGGAATATGGCCGCCACGTACAGAAGATGGTGGAGTTTCTTTTAACCATTGAAGACCGCGATAAGCGTCAACAGCAAGCACAATCTGTGATTGAACTGATGGGCTTTTTAAATCCACACTTGAAGAACGTAGAAGACTTCCGTCATAAACTTTGGGACCACTTATTTTTTATCAGCGACTTTAAACTTGAAGTAGATAGTCCCTATCCCATCCCTTCAAAAGAAACTTATAAACAGAAGCCCGATCCCTTACCTTATCCTAAGCGCCATCCTAAATATGCACACCTAGGCAAGAACTTGGAAGTGGTAATAGACAAGGCTTTGAAGGAAGAAGACCCTGAGAAAAAAGCGGGCTTCGCACACGCCATTGCCTATTATATGAAGTTGGCTTATAGCAACTGGCACAAAGAATTGGTACACGATGATACCATCCGCGCCGAACTCAATAATATCACTGGTGGCGAACTTGAATTTAGCAACACGCCCTATATCAAACACCGCAATCAGAATTTTGAACGCGACGATTTCCGTAGCAATAGCGGCAGTGGTGGTGGAAGATGGCAACAAAATTTTGGCGGCAGAAATAACAACAATAATCGCAACAATGCTGGCGGCAGAACCGGTGGAAATAACAGTAGACCCAATAATAATAACCGCAATGCGGGTAGCCAAAACCAAAACAGGGGCGACAACCGCGGTAATAATGCCAATGCACAGAATACAAGTCAGGCCGTACGTCCCGACAACAACCGCGGCGGTCAGTTCAAAAAACGCTATTAACACCTGGGTGATACCCCATTCTATCATTCCAAACATCCGCTATGAGTTCCTTTGAAGTAATCGGTGGCAAACAGTTACACGGTGTCATTGAACCTCAGGGTGCAAAAAACGAAGCACTACAAATCATATCAGCCGTTTTACTCACGCCTGAACTAGTCACCATTTCCCATATACCCGATATATTGGACGTGAACTTGTTAATAGAATTACTGGAAGACATTGGCGTTAAAACCAATCGCCTCTCTCGCGATACTTGTACTTTTCAGGCAGATGAGATCAATGTGGACTTTTTAGCCTCCGAAGAATTTAGAAAAAAAGGGGGGCGCTTGCGGGGGTCAGTAATGCTAGCCGGACCCATGTTATCTCGTTTTCATCGTGCCTACATTCCTAAACCCGGTGGCGATAAAATTGGCAGACGCAGACTGGATACCCATATCATTGGCTTTGAAAAACTAGGCGCCAAATTTGAATACGACGAAGCACATAGCTGCTTCCGATTGAGCTCGCCACAACTGAAAGGTTGTTTTATGTGTCTCGATGAACCTTCCGTAACAGGTACCGCCAATATTTTAATGGCCGCCGTTTTAGCCGAAGGAACTACTACTATTTATAATGCAGCTTGCGAACCCTATATCCAACAACTCTGTAAAATGTTGCAAAGGATGGGTGCAAAAATCAGTGGCATCAGTAGCAATCTTTTGGTGGTAGAAGGCGTTTCAAATTTACACGGAACAGAACACCGCATGCTGCCCGATATGATTGAAATAGGCAGTTTCATTGGACTTGCCGCCATGACCCAAAGCGAAATAACCATCAAAAATGCAGGCGTTGAACACTTGGGGGTGATCCCAGAAAAGTTTCAACAACTGGGAATACAACTAGAGATCAAAGGCGATGATATTTATATACCCGCTCAAGATAGTTACCAGATCCAGACATTCATGGACGGCGGTATCCTCACCATCTATGACCATCCATGGCCTGGCTTTACTCCCGATTTATTAAGTATAGTTATTGTTGTAGCCACACAAGCAATTGGTTCAGTATTGGTGCACCAAAAAATGTTTGAGAGCAGGCTTTTCTTTGTTGATAAACTGATTGACATGGGTGCTCAAATCATTCTCTGCGATCCACACCGCGCAACAGTAATTGGCCTAGGAAGAAAGCAAGCACTGCGGGGTATTACTATGAGTAGTCCAGATATCAGGGCCGGCCAAGCATTACTCATTGCCGCTCTAAGCGCTGAAGGCAAAAGTATCATTCAAAATATTGAACAGATCGATAGAGGTTATCAACGCATTGATGAACGCCTGCGCAACCTGGGTGCCGATATTAAAAGAATAGATTAATTATTGTCGCTCATTCCATTTGTGTGGCGGACAGCCACATCCATTTGCACGCAAACTTTTAGATGATGCGCAGGATACACCAACGATGGAAATCAGTAGTAGTAAAAAGATTATTTGGTTTATTTTTAGGCGCATTTCAATCTCTAAAATACACTATTCGCAAACAAAACCCTTTATCGTTCCCAATTGTTAGACAATATTAACAAACAACGCGTTTTGGTTGCCCCACTGGACTGGGGACTAGGTCATGCTACCCGCTGCATCCCCATCATCCAAGCCTTGTTAATTCAAGGTCATGAGGTAATCCTTGCTGCCGATGGGGCTATTGCTACTTTATTACATACCGAATTTCCTTCGCTTGAAATGTTGAAACTGAAAGGATACCATATAAAATATGCAAAAACAGGCATTGGTTTACCATTTCAACTAATCAAGCAATTGCCTAGTCTTTTAAAAACAATACAAGATGAACATGACTGGGTGGAAAATCAGATAGAAGAGAAAAATATTCAGCTGGTTATTTCAGATAATCGTTATGGTCTCTATTCAAAAAAAATCCCCACCGTTTTCATCACTCACCAACTAACCATCAAAACACCTTTTCCTATTTTGGATCTACTCATTCAAAAAATCCACTATCGATTCATCAATCGCTTTAAAGTTTGCTGGGTTCCCGATACAAAAGGATTGAATAATTTAGGAGGAGAATTATCACATCCCAAAAAACTGCCCGCCATTCCAGTTAAGTATATAGGACTGCTATCGCGATGCGAAAAAACAATTGTTCCCATACAATTCCAATATTGCTTTTTATTATCCGGACCCGAGCCACAACGAAGCATTTTAGAGGAAAAAATATTAGCACAAATCACACAAATTGATGCACCCATAGTGATTATACGCGGATTGCCTAACGCATCATTGAATATTGAAACACCCGCAAATGTAATAGTCTACCAACACCTTAGCTCTGAGCAATTGGCCAATACCATTGCCGCCAGTGAATGGGTAATTTGTAGAAGCGGCTATTCCAGTTTAATGGAACTGATTGCGCTTCAAAAAAAGAAAATATTGATTCCTACACCCGGACAAACAGAACAAGCATACCTAGCAAATAAATTGCACAACCAACAGATGGCCTATCAATTACCTCAATCAACCTTATCGTTGTGGAAGGATTTGGACCGCGCAACAAAAACCAATCAACAATTTCTAGAAATGACATTTTTTAATACAAATACCCTTAACGGATTACTCTTGGCACTTCAAACCATGTAGTTTTGCATTTCCATGGAAAGAAATACCAAAGCACATCTGGCCGTTTTAGGAGCCAACCTCATATTCGCCATCAACTATTCGGTTGTAAAATTCATCACACCAACACCCTTACATCCTTTTGCAGTAAATATGGTGCGCTTGATAGTGAGTCTCTTGTTTTTCTGGGGTCTCTATCTATTAAAACCAAGCAAGGCGAGCATTAAAAAGAAAGACATTCCACGCTTCTTGGCATGTGCCGTTACAGGTGCTGTCATTAATCAATTGTTTTTTATAAAAGGTGTTTCCTTAACCACCCCCATACATAGTTCGCTACTCTCTTTAAGCACACCCATTTTCATTACATTTATTGCAGCTTGGTTGATCAAAGAGGGATTGAGTTGGTCTAAAATTATTGGATTAGTTTTTGGCGTATCCGGTTCACTAGTACTCATTCTTGCCAAAGACTATAATCATACTGGTTCAAATGTGTTGCTGGGCGATATTATGGTCATCATTAATGCCATCTCATATGCTTTTTATTTAGTAATGGTGCGTCCATTAATGGCTTCCTATTCTGCCATGCACGTGTTAAGATGGGTGTTCACATTTGGAACATTGATGATGCTTCCATTTACGCTACCCGATTTTCTTGCAACTGATTGGCAAACATTAGCGTTTTCTCATTGGATGGGACTAGCTTTTGTAGCCATTGGGGCCACTTGTTTTGCCTATCTTTTTAATGTGTATGGCATAGCTGTAATTGGCTCCTCCGCTACTGGTGCTTATATTTATACGCAGCCCATTTTTGCGGCCATCATCGCCATACTATTTGCAGGCGAACATTTTAGTTGGGTGAAAGCAGGAGCAGGTCTATTGATTTTTATGGGTGTGTTCTTGGCTAATTTTAAGAGGGCATATTCTGAGAAAATTATTGAATCCTAATTAAATTTTGATGCTTTTTGTTTACAATTTAGGCGCATCGAAAAACCAAAATTGTTTATCCCCATTTTTGAATTCATCCCATGATTCAATAGCAATTTTCACCGCATAAATTCCACAAGTAGGCATATCATCAATTTTAGTTTCTGTGAGTTCATTTACAAAATCTGTTATGCCTGGATTATGTGCAAATATGGCTACTGTATGATAACTATCCTCGAAGCTGTTGATCACATCATAAAAAACGTATGCGGGTGCATGATATAATTTATTGGTTGTAACAATTTCCGAATTTTTTATACCCGCGGCTTTTGCAAAATATTCCGATGTACTCAAGGCGCGATTGGCCATACTAGAAACTATGGTATCTATTTTGATACCCTTGTCAACGATACGCTTAGCCATTTCTGGTGCGTCTCTATTACCACGGTCGTTTAATGGCCTTTCAAAATCAGTCATCAAGCTATTGTTCCAACTACTCTTTGCGTGCCTGATGATTAATAACTGTTTCATGGAGAAAAGTTACAAAAAACTACGCTTACATTTGTACTAATGTCGATTAAAAGAATCAGTATTTCCGAATTTTTAACAATGGCTGAAAATCATCCCGTATTGGATGTGAGAAGCCCCGGAGAATACCTTCACGCACATATCCCAAGTGCCCATAGTCTACCCTTGTTTAGCGATGAAGAACGCAAAGTAGTGGGCACAGCCTATAAACAAGAAAGCAAACAAATAGCTATCAAAATTGGTTTAAAATATTTTGGAGTGAAGATGGTGGAAATGGTAGAAACAGTAGAACAACTGTTCAAAAATCTAGAGAAAAATAAAAGTTCCATTCCAGATGAATTGCCGCACAAAACCATCTTGGTACACTGCTGGCGTGGCGGCATGCGCAGCGCAGGAGTAGCATGGTTATTGGATTTATATGGTTATCAGGTATATACTTTACAAGGTGGATATAAAACTTATCGCAACTGGGTATTGCAGCAGTTTGAACTGGAATATCCCATTCAAATATTAGGCGGATATACAGGTAGTGGAAAAACGGAATTACTCTTGGCCCTACAAAAAAAGGGTGCTTACATGATTGACCTTGAAGGATTGGCACACCACAAGGGATCTGCATTTGGGAGTATGGGATTACCCCCTCAACCATCGCAAGAACACTTTGAAAATAAACTAGCCAAAGCCTTGAACGCAACAAGGGCTGATGAAAATTCCCACAACAAAATAATTTGGTTAGAAGATGAAAGCCAGAGAATTGGTAATGTAATCATTCCAACCACCTTGTTTCAACAAATGCGAAAAAAACAAGTCTTTTTTCTGGAGATCCCTTTTGAATCAAGACTCGACTATATTAACCTGAATTACGGAAAGTTTCCAAAAGAACAATTGGTGAATGCAGTGATTCGGATTAAGAAAAAGTTAGGGGGACTAGAAACAAAAAACACCATCAATTTTTTAATAGAAGACAACACCAAAGAAGCGTTCAGGATTTTATTGCAATACTATGATAAGCTATACGGAAAGGGCTTAGAAAAAAATAGAGAGAATATTGAAGCTCAAGTAACAAAAATTTTCAGCAAAAAAGTAGATGCAAATGAGAATGCTTCGCTGTTATTAAATATGAAGTAGTGAATTATTTTATTAGAAAATCCCTAATAGTAAGCCCCCCCATAATACTCATCAAAACAACCACCACCCATCCCACAACCAACAATAATAAAGGATGCTTATAACTCCCAACTAGTTTAGCCTTCCTTGCAGCAATCAACATCAACGCCAATGCAATGGGCAATATCAATCCATTCAAAGCACCTACTGTAACCAACACTTTTACTGGATTACCAACGAACAAAAAAACAACAGTAGAGAAACAAATAAAGACAGTAATTAACCAACGATAATTTTTTTCAATCCATGGATGAAAAGTTCTTAGAAAAGAAATAGAAGTATACGCCGCACCCACAACAGATGTGATAGAAGCGCACCACATCACCACACCAAAAAAGCGATACCCCAATTCTCCTGCAGCCAATTTAAAAACCGAAGCGGGTGGATTACTCATATCCAATTGTGCACCTTTCATGATCACCCCCAGCGCTGCTAGAAATAAAACAAAACGCATCACTGCGGTGACTAAGATTCCAGTAACGGCACTCTTGTTTACTTGTGGCAAAGCCGCCTGCCCTTTAATACCTGCGTCTAGTAATCGGTGCCCACCTGCAAAACAAATATATCCCCCAACAGTACCACCAACCAGTGTTACAATGGCCGTGCTACTAATGGTCTCGGGCATAAAACTATGTTGGATGGCATCTACCATTGGTGGATGCGAACTAAAGGCAATATAGATGGTTAATAAGATCATTAACACGCCAAGAATTTTTGCAAACTGGTCCATCATTTTACCCGCTTCCTTCATCCAAAAAATCATGAGTGCAATCACACAACTAATGATGGCTCCATAGCTTGTTTCCATGCCAGTTAACACATTCAAGCCCAATCCACATCCTCCAATATTGCCAATATTAAAAGCTAGACCGCCTATTAAAATTAAAGCGGCAAGAAAATACCCGAGTCCCGGTAACAATTCATTCGCCAAATCCTGCGCACGTTTTTCGGTAACAGCTAGTATGCGCCAAATATTCATTTGCGCGCCAATGTCTAATAAAATGGAGATGATAATCACAAAGCCGAAACTGGAGAGTAACTGTTGTGTGAAGACGGTAGTTTGTGTAAGAAAACCCGGACCAATAGCAGAAGTAGCCATTAAAAATGCTGCTCCAGTAATGGCAGAACTTTGGATATTTTTTTTCAAGATTATTTCGATTGAATAGGTATATGCTGACGCTGTAAAAAAGTATTGATTTGTTTTGCAAATTCCACTGCGTGTTCTCCATCACCATGAATACAAATAGTGTTTACATCAATGGGTATTTTTTTTCCATAGACACTGGTCACCGTCTTTTGTTGAATCATCTGTAATACTTGTTGCAAACTTTCTTCTGCAGTTGCAATCAAGGCATTGGCTTCCGTTCTTGGTGTTAAGCTCCCATCACCTTGATAGGTTCTGTCGGCAAAAACTTCAGACGCTGTTGATAATCCCATGGCCTTTGCTTCTGAAATCAACAAACTTTTGCTCAGTCCGTATACCATCAACCCCGGATTAAAATCCTTCACTGCAGTTGCAATAACTTTAGCCATCTTGGCATCACGCGCAGCCATATTATACAAAGCGCCGTGTGGTTTTACATGATGTAATTTTGCACCACAAATATTGGCAATACTTGCAATGATTTTAATTTGATCGGTAATCAATTGAAATAAGGTTGCTTCATCAATTTCCATTTCAGTTCTACCAAAATTTGCCCTATCGGCAAACCCAGGATGAGCGCCTATAGCCACGCCATGTTTTAATGCAAGCATGATGGTTGACTTTATAGTAGAAGTATCGCCAGCATGAAATCCGCAAGCGATATTGGCACTGCTGATCAACGGCATCAATAGGGCATCATTGTCGAGGCCCTCCCCCATATCGCAATTCAAATCAATCGATTTATTCATTTGCTAAGTATTCATGTAATCGAAAATTACAGGCATGTGCAAGCTGTATTAAATACCTTTGTTGTTTCATCAATGTTTGTTCCGCAGTTTCCAATGAAATAAATTGATACTGAATGGTCTCACCAACATTCAACTGAGCTAAGGAAGGAATAGCCGCCGAACTTGCGTGTGCAATTCGATGGTACCCTCCAGCCGTTTGATGGTCGGCCATTAGCAAGATAGTGCTTCCATCGGGCAATAATTGTAAGGTTCCCATACTAACAGCAGAAGATAAACATTCATATCCTTCCCTTAATTCTAAAGAAGCACCCTGCATGCGAAAGCCCATTCTATTACTATTATTACTGATAACAAAACTGTTTTCTCGAACGATTTTTTTTGATGCATCGTTCAATAATTTAAATTCAGGACCTTCTATCATTTGAATCGTTTTTCCCAAATAGCAATCCGCCACATTAGCCCTCCATGGTAATAAGGAAGGTTCTTCAATGTGATAGTTGAATGTTTGTTTAAAAGCAAGTTGGTCGTTCTTCTGCAAATTCCTTCCCTTAAATCCACCCCTGCCAACTAATAATTGGGTGCCGTCACTTTCTAACCAATGGTCGGCCACAAAACCACCTTTAACAGCAAGATACGCTCTTGCACCTGCTAGAATTTTGGAGAATCGCAAAACGCTATTAGCTGTTACAATAATGGGTTGGTTGATGGCAATTTCAACACCATCAATAGACGCGTCAAAATCCGCTCCGCTAATAGCAATCAGCGTGGTTGTTTCAAATTCAATGATTGGTGCTGGAAAATGCATTTCAAGAACGGCGGTATCGGGTTCATTTCCTACCAAAGTATTTGCCACAAATAAAGCCACAGGATCCATTACCCCACTTGGTGGAATACCCAAGTGTTGAAAACCAAATCGTCCACCATCGCGCAGGCTGTCTGCCATCCCTTGTTTTTGAATGCGGATACCCATTAGGATGGATTGTTTTTTAGTTGATAAAATTCATCCAATTCAATAGATACAAATTGCACCAGATCGCCCGGTTCAAAATAAGTGGGTGATGAAGCCGAGGGGTTGAAAAGATTGATGGGTGTTTGTCCAATTAATTGCCATCCACCTGGAGATTCAAAAGGGTAAATGCCCGTTTGCGTACCTGCAATGCCAACAGAACCTGCGGCTACTTGGTTACGTGGACTCGCTTTTCTATTCACCATCAATCGTTCATCAACCTTGCCCATATAGGCAAAGCCTGGAAGAAAGCCAATCATATATACGCGATAGATAGCTGCAGTATGTATTTGAATGATTTCCTGAATATTCAATTGTTTTTCATCAGCGAGTGAAGCAAGATCCGGTCCAAGCGTTTCGTCATAACATACAGGAATGCTGATGTTTCTTTTATGCTTTATTTGTGGGGTGTCAAAATGCTTCAATCCAGATAGGAGAATGGTTCTTACAAAATGATAGGGCGATGTTTTAGGCGAAATTTTTCGAATGATCTGGGCATCATAAATCAGGCTAATGGAAGCATAAGCAGGAATGATGTCTTTAATTCCCGGGATTTGTTCATCTTTCAACCAATAAAATAAGGACATGACCCGATCATTGATTTCCTCATTGATAGTATGACCCAATTCAAGGGTGATGGCTTGGTCGCCAATAGGGTAACAATGATAGGGTAAAGCAAATTCCATCGTACAAGTTAAAACATCCTTTGTAATGGACAAACCACTTATTTTATTTCGTAGCTTGTTTTAGGAGTTTAATTTTATACGGATGCAACCATTTTTATCTCCTAAGCATTTTATAGTAAAGACAGGATAACCTATGGAATTATCGGAATTGATTAAAGAATGTAGAGACGAACGACTTACCGCCCAGAAATGGCTGTTTGATCGATTTGCCGTATCCTTCTTTTTATTGTGCCGACGATACCTAAAAACAGACGAAGCGGCTGAAGACTGTATGATGGGAGGGTTTCTTAGGATCTTTAAAAGCCTTTCTGGATTTGAATACAAAAATGATGGCGCCACGGTTGCATGGATGAAACGGATTATGGTGAATGAATGTTTGCAGGTATTGAGAAAAAAAGAGCCCTTTTTCTTGGTGGCCGAAGAAGCAGCCAATGAAGTGGCCATCACAACTTCTGTATTAGACCAATTGAGTGCAGAAGAACTATTTAAACTGATTACCAAATTACCGATAGGCTATAGAACAGTTTTTAATTTATATGCGGTAGAAGGGTTTAAACACCAAGAAATAGCACAAGAATTGGGTATCACAGAAGGAACTAGTAAAAGTCAATACAATCGAGCGAGAATACTATTACAGCAAATGCTGGAAGCACAAAACAACCACTACCATGTTCATAGAAAATCGAAATAAAAAATGGCAGGAAAAATTGGATGAGATGAATCAAGTTCCAATTGATTTTCACTTTCAACAGCAAGCTGTGTGGAACAAATTGGAAGATTCCATGCAAAATAAAAGGGTTAAAATATCGCTGCCTATTTGGATACGATATGCTGCCGCAATAGTAATTGTAGCAATGATAAGCACTTGGTTTTTTTATTCGAATAAACCATCCTCAAATGAAATGGTTAAAAACATAGTAAATAACAACAAAGCAGAAAAGCATGCAATAAAAAAGGAAATTAAAAATCCAACCACTCACCACCCAACTAAAATTATTCATGGTTTTGTAAAGACTACTAATAACAATCTGCCTGCAACTCAGTCAAATTTGAATGTTGAGCAAGCAATAAATGCAGCAGCAACCACAAGTACAACTGCAGCTTTCGAAGCAACCGCAACCACAACAACCACAACAACCGCTAC
>JANOYH010000297.1:0-4318 GCA_031428775.1 Bacteroidota bacterium | reverse complement strand
TTTTTAAAACTGGTTTTGTAAACAGCAGAACCAGAAAAATATTGATAGCTGCTATCGAAATTAGTCCAATTCACTGCTGCAGTCAATTCTTTGGTTTTTGGCAAAATGGGACCACCCGATTTGAACGTAAGGGTCCAAGGATTATTCAATAGTATTTTATCTGCTGATTTCTGAATATAAGGATAGGCTTTTGCTTTAAGTACTTCATTTGTGGTTTGCAGCAAGACGCTTTCATCTGTCAGCAATTGCAGATATACTTCCATTTCGCCATTGGCGGCTCTTCTTGTTTTAGCCAATCCTACTGCGTCATTCATAGGATTAAAACAGATTGCATTTTTAGTATTGGCTTGTATTGGATACCAGCCTTCTAATGGTTTGCCTGAGCGATTTGCAATAAAATAATAGTGGTCATTGGCCAATTTGGTTCGAATAAATTGTAAGCCTGCTTCCACCAATTTTTCTTTTCGAACCTTAGCCATCATCAATACTGCATCTAAATTATCGCTCAAAAATATTTGTCCCTTTCCGAGTGTTGCTTTTTTTATAGCAACATGTGAAGTAGATTCAAATTTTAATTGTTGAATGAGCAGGTCAAATGTTTTTCTATTTGCATTGAAATCAGCTAAACCCGGTACATCTTTTGGCAAATTTTTGTATACAATTATGGTAGCGCCGTTTTCAGCAAGTGTGAGGAGTTTTTTCAAACTGGTAAAAGGCATAAAATTTGCTCCCGGAACAAGAATGGTTTGATAGTTAGACTCTCCTGTTTTAATGGATAGATTGTTATTGGTAAGTTGCAGAATTTGTCGGTCTGATATATAATCAAATGAATATCCTTTCTCTTGCATAGTAGAAGCAGCAATTTCAAAAGGGGTACCATTGAATTCAGGTTTCATTCCATCAAAATGCAATAAGAAATCTCTTCCTGCAGTTGCATATTTATCGTAGATAGGAAAATAGAGTAAGATATCATTGTCTGGTTTGGTCTTCTGAAGAATAGACTGCGTGCGGGCTACATAATGATTGAGCGCTGCAAATTGATTCCAGAAGGGATTTGTTTGTGTGAACTCAACTGCGGCATAAAATAAGTATCCTGGCCATACAGCTTTAGGAGGAGAATAGGTAGTGCCATGATAAAAAATATGGTTCACACCACCTATAAAATAATTGTCCAAATTCTTTTTAACATCAAACAGCGAAGAAACAAAATGTTCATTCAACCAAGTAGCACTTTCTGAAGAAGTCAACTGCTTACCAGTAACGTGTGAAGTTGATGAGGCAAATTTGATGCGCAATAATTCTGTACCCTCTGTTTCAGGAATATCTACTAATGCATAAAGATCAAGTGTGTTGGCGGGTGAGCCGTGAGATTGATTTCGTACAATTTTTTTCTTGCCTGTTGCCCATTTTTTCCATTCACCTGTAAACTGTTCTAGAATTAATTCGTCAATGGTCATGCGATAATCACATAGAACGCGTAGGTCTCTTTCAGTTTTTTCTTTATTGAATAAAGCGATTAACTCATTAGCTAAATCATAGCCCCTTCTTTGTTTGAACTCCTCAAACAAACGAGGGGTGAAATTGGCTTGCCCCCTTGCATCATCTACTTCATAACTATCATTAAAAAAACCTCGAAGATTGGTCAGATCCTGACCTTTAAAAGCTTCGTCGAATTTATTTAAATAATGGTCAAGTGCTGTTTTAGAAAAGTGGTCAATCACATAACCTTCGCCACCGGGTGCGGCCCTTTCAACTTGCTTGCCATGCTGACCCATAAATAGTGCAATCAGGTTCCAATTTCCAATTGGAGCAATCCAGTGGAGCTTTCCCTCTTTATCTACTTTATTAGTCAAATCAATACTGCCTCCTCCATCTGCATAAGCCATTAACTTTTGTAAAGGAAGCCATTGATTAAAACGCACTTGGTCTAAAGAAAGTGCTTGCATGTTAGTATTTGCAGAAAGAGGCGATTTGATTTCAGAAATATCTCGAGGTTTGTAGTTTTCTGTTCTTACCAAAGGTTCTTGTAATAAAGCAACTTTTTGTGGCAGACTATCGCCCGCTTTCACTTGATAGCGTGCAATCAACATATTCTTGCTAGCATCTTCTTCGCCAATCCAAGGACCACCAAAAGGCCATCCTGTGGCATTGGCAAGGTCCACCCCCATATCTAGTCTTTTGGCTTCAGAAAGCGTATGTCCAAATACAGCTAACCACTCTTTAGAAAGAAAAGGAATATACTTACTATCATTTCCTGTTACACCGTAGATGGGGGTGATTTCTAGTCCACCTAACCCCACTTTCTGATAGTCTTGCATTACAGCAGTGAGGTCCTTTTTATTCACCTCACTACCTAACCACCACCAGCGAGTCCAGGGTTTATTGGTTTGGGTAATTGTGGGCCATGTGGTTTGCGAATAGGTATTCAAAGTAATTGAAACCAATCCTATCATTAATAGGTAGACCAGTAATGTTGACTTTTTTTTAATAACAATAATAATTGCATTTCTTTTCATACAACAAGTGAATCGTTTTTAATCGAATACAGTTTGAAAAGTTAACCCGTACGCTCTATAAAAGCATCCTGTTGCATCCTGAATTCTTTTCCCTATTTTACACTAAAACGATAAGCAGTAGTAGATTGATAGGTTTGACCAGGCAACAATGTTGTAGAAGCAAATGTTTTTTGATTGGGTGCATCTGGAAAATGTTGTGTTTCTAAACAAAATGCAGAACGATAAGGATAAGGCTTAGCATTCTTACCCACTAAAGTTCCATCCAAAAAGTTGCCCCCATAGAATTGAATGCCAGGTTCTGTTGTAAGCACTTCCATAAAGATGCCTGTTTTGGGCGAGTAGACAGTTGCTGCCAATTGCAAGCTTTTGTCGGACTTTCTTATTAAAGGAAAATTATGGTCGTAGCCTTTCCCATTCACTATTTGCGGGTCCTTACTATTAACACTATCACCTATAGGATGTGCTTTTCTAAAATCAAAAGCAGTACCTGCTACATTCACATGTTTGCCTAAAGGAATAAGGGTAGTATCTACTGGTGTATATTGATCAGCTTGAATTTCCAATAAGTTGTCATTGATGGTTTCGTTACCAGCCCCGTTCAAATTGAAGTATGCATGATTAGTGAGATTCACTACTGTTGCTTTATCAGTTGTGGCCGTATATTCAATTTGCAAACTATTGTCAGCTAAAAGGGAATAGATCACTTTAACAGTAAGGTTTCCAGGGTACCCCTCTTCCCCATCTTTAGAAAGGTATTGCAATTCCAAATGTGAAGAATCTGTTTGATGGGCATCCCAAACTTGGTTATGAAATCCTTTTGGTCCGCCGTGTAAACTATTGACCCCATTGTTTTGTGCAAGAGAAAATATTTTACCCGCTAGTTCAAATTTGCCATTGGCAATTCTATTGCCATATCTACCTATTAGTGCGCCAAAATAGGCTTCACTATTGTGCAGATAATGGATGAGGCTATCATAACCCAAAACAATATCTGTTGAAACACCTGATTTATCTGGCACCAAGCAAGAAACAATTCTTCCACCAAAATTGGTGATAGCAATTTTAACCCCGTTTTTATTGACCAATTCATACAAAGAAACCTCTTTTCCCTCTACAGTTTGTTTATAAGCTGTTTTAGATGGAAGGGCTGTAAGGAAAGCGCTGTCTTTGTTTGATGAATCGTTATTTGATGGGTTAGTACAACCAATCAACACAACAGCAATAAAAGCGAAGAGGACAAAACAAACTTTTTTCATACACATTATTTAGGCAATGATTAAACTGGTTCCTTGATCAATAGATACAATATACGATTTCAAATTTGTGTGAAACTCCTTTTTAAATGCATGCGCAGCGTCATCCATAAAAGATGCCACTTGTGCGTCTTTCACTAGATTAATGGTACAACCTCCAAAGCCTCCACCCATCATTCTAGCACCAATTACACCGTTTTGTTTTTTTGCAAAAGAGGCTAGGAAATCCAGTTCATCACAGCTCACTTCATACAATTTACTCAAGCCTACATGGGTTTCCATCATTTTCAAACCAAATGAAGCAATATCTCCATCTACAAGGTCTTTACATCCGTCTTGCAATCTTTTTATTTCCGATACAATAAAAGAGCACCTGTTATAAATTTTTTCGTCGCCACCTTTTAAATATTGATCCACCATCTCCATCGAAGCATCGCGCAAACTGTTCACTTCTGGATGAAATTGTTGAATGGTTTTTACACCCGCTTCACATTCTTCTCTTCGCTTATTGTAAGCTGAAGAAGCCAAAGAATGTTTCACACAGGTATC
>JANOYH010000296.1:0-1912 GCA_031428775.1 Bacteroidota bacterium | reverse complement strand
CAGGTTACCATCCCTGTCTTCTTTTTCAACAACCATCACTTCCACTTCATCCCCGATGTTCAATCCTGGAATGTCACGGAATTCATTGGAAGAAACGAGTCCATCACTTTTAAAACCAATGTTGATTACAACATCTGTTTTTGTTAAAGCAACAACAGAACCTCTAATAATTTCTCCGTCGGCGATTTGTACAAAAGTGTCATCATACACTTTATCATACTTCATTCTTTCGGTTTCAGCATAAGAGCTAACGTTGCGTTTGTCGATGCTCCAGTCGAAGTCGTCATGCGCTGTTTCCACAGCAACAGGTGCTTCAACAATGGCGGTTGGTGCTTCTGCAACTAATGCTGCTTCAGCAATAGCTGTTGGTGCTTCAGCAACTAGTTCTGCTTCAGCTACAGGTGCATTTGTTGTCGCAGTAGGAACTTCAACAGCTTCTGAAGCTGCGGCGTTCTCCTGTGCATCTGCGTTTAATTGTTTCAAGAAAAATTGCATAATATAACCCCGATGGTTTAAAATTCGGGGCTGCGAAGGTAAGGAAAAGCGGGAAAGAACAAAAGATTTTTAGCTTAAAATTTGCTGATTTTGGGTTAAAATCAGTGAAAAATACTTAAAATTAGCCTCATTGCTTGTTCAAAAATAGTTTTTACACTTTCCTAGAAGCTATTTATCAATTAATGAAGCTTCTAGGCATTTCTATTGATCTGCTCTTAATTTTTGCAAATGCTGTATTGAATTGTGCTTTTACAATTTTAGCCCAAATAACATATCCTGCATCATTATAATGCAGTTTATCGTCTCTAAAAAGGTCAGTAATTGGCCTGCCATCCTTACCCAAATAAGCTGCTGATGATGAAACATAAAAGAGGTTTTCATTTTCAGAACAATAATTTTCAATTAATTTATTGGCTTCTTGAATTTGGCCCCACACAGCCCATCGTTTTTCGCTAGGAGAAATCTCATTCCAGAATATGGGGATGTTAGGAAATTTGAACCTAATTCTTTCTGTAATATATTTTACCAATTCCAAATCTTGCATTGGTGTTTTGTCGTTTTTACTTCCTACAATATCATTGCCAACATATAAGAAAATAGCTTTCAAATGTTCATGTTTTTTCAAAATGCGATCAATAAAATATGCCACTTCATTTAGTTTGCTTCCACCAAAACCACGGTTGATAGTTTTATAAGGTTTTATTTGTTCTGGTAGATGCTCCCATAAACGGATATAAGAACTCCCAATAAATAGAATAGCATTTTTACTATGGTTTTCTGATTTGTCTTGTTGTTCTAATTTTAGAATATCAGTTTCCCATTTAAAAATGTCTGGTTTTTCTGGCGCATGTTCTTTTAATTGTGTGAATAACCAAGCTGAAATATCTTTTAATGCACTATCCTGTTTTGCTTTATTATTATCTAGTGTATGCCCAACACCATTGAACAATCTCAATCCTGTTGCCACCCCTTGTTGTAACATGCGATTATATAAAATGGCACTTCCGTATTTGAAACCATGGTAGTCATAAGAAGAATCATAAGGTACTGTTTTATCGGCTGTACCACTAACACAAAACATGGGTGCATCACCTGTATTAATCCACGAATAATTGATCATAGCACCCCAACAATTAATCACCCCATTTACTTTAGAAGAATAACCAGGATTGCCACTATTGCCCTCAATAGAGCCCATTTTTTTTACGTCAATACTTGCAGGCACTTCATCCTGTTGCAGATATGCAAGATGCATGGCAGTCTTAGAACCAGCTGAGCTTCCCATTACGAATATTTGAGCAGTATCAATACCATATTTCTCTGCATACCTTCTAAAAAAACGAACGGCTGCTTTTGCATCTTGCACTGCTCTATAGACCGACTCTAAGTAATCCTGATTGGACTTGGTTTTTGCCAC
>JANOYH010000295.1:0-21218 GCA_031428775.1 Bacteroidota bacterium | reverse complement strand
GGTTTTGTGAGGTAGTCGTCTGCTCCTTTTTTTAAACCGAGTACTTTGTCGGCGCTGCTACTTTTTGCACTTAAAATGAGAATAGGCACTTCATTAGCGTTGACTCTAACCATCTCAGTAACACTGATCCCATCTAATTCCGGCATCATAATATCCATAATGATAAGGTCGAAATACTCGTTGTTAATGGCTTTCAACGCTTCATTCCCATCATAGGCGGAAGTAACAGAATAGCCTTCCATCTCAAGATTTAGCTTGAGTGCTTCGTGCAAATTTTCTTCGTCTTCTGCCAATAATATATTTGCAATGGACTCCTTTATCATGAATTAGAATAGTTAAACTGTTTTGAAAGTTACCGCAAAAATACTTCCCTTGGGCAGATTGTCTGTCACAGTAATGTATGCGTTATGGCCGGTGGCAATTTTTTTGCAAAGATAAAGTCCAAGTCCAGTACCCTTAGCATTTCTGGTATTCTCATTGCCAATCCGATAGAATTTGTTGAAAATCTGCTTTTTCTCCGAGTCTTCAATTCCTTTTCCTAAATCTGCTACAGCACAGGTAATTAGATTGTCCTGCTCTGTTAATGTAATAGTAATGGGTTGGTCTTTGGATGAATATTTTAGTGCATTTTCTATCAAATTATTGACCAACATCTGTAATAACATTGCTTCTCCTTGAATATAAACAGACTCTTGTATGGATTCATTGATAACACGCACAGGGTAACGGGTTTTAAAATTATCAATACAGCCCTCCACCAAATCAGAAAAATTCAGTTCTTGCTTATTTTGGGTTTGCACACCCGAATCTAGTTGGGCAGCAAATAAAATATTGTTACAAAGTGTGTTTAAGCGGATGGCTTCTTGCAGCGTATTGTGAATTAATTTTTGTCGGGTGTCTTCTTCTAACTGTCGTTTCTGCAGCGTTTCAAGATTTAATTGCGCAATAGCAATGGGCGTTTTTAACTCGTGTGTAATGGCCATCATAAAGTTTTGTTGTTGCTGTGAGAGTTTGATTTGTCTACGAGTAGACCTAAAAACAAAAACAGCACCAAACAATATCAATCCCAAAAATGTAATGCCCTCACCAATATATTGAAAGGTTTTTCTACTTGCAGCTTTTGTAATATCTGCAGCTTTAGAAACATAGCCATAATCTGCTTTATTGATTTCACTTAACCGGATATTGGCTATTAATTGGTTCTGCTTTTCAAGTGCAATGAACCACCATAACAAAGCGGCAACCATATAAAACAATAGAATCCAATAGACAACTGTTATGGTGGCTAGTCGCCTTTTTTGTGAAGCTGTCATGGTTTTACTTTTTCCACCCTGATTCCAGCGTTAAGCATATAGTTTAAGGGGTCTTCTCGCATGATCTGTTGTAGGGTAAACTGATAAACCCCTTTTTTGAGGTGTATGGGTGCTTTGGTAATTCTGATACGGTGGTCATAAATATCGTCCATTCCTGCGCCTAACCATCCATTGGTATTATTGGCTAGAATGAGGTTGAGTTTCTGGGTATACGGTTCTGTTCCTGGAGCTTTTGTTTTCAAGTTCAACCAAAGATTGTTGTACCT
Organism: Bacteroidota bacterium; assembly: GCA_031428775.1. Taxonomy (GTDB): domain Bacteria; phylum Bacteroidota; class Bacteroidia; order Chitinophagales; family Chitinophagaceae; genus Sediminibacterium. The sequence continues at coordinate 19,639 of JANOYH010000295.1, read as the reverse complement.
AAAAGCGTCTTCGTGCCTGACTACCACATAGATATGATAGTTTGAAACAGTATCAACAATTTCAAAATTAATGATGGGTTGTAATTGACTATCCCACTCATGTTTGGGGAAAAATACGGTTTTCTCGTAGAGGTCTAACTCACCGCAGGAGCCTAGACTAACCATCAAAATAACAGCGCATAACAATTTTTTCACCAGACTGATTTTTGTATACAGATAAACAGGTAGCATGAAATTGAAATTATAACACATTCAACACCTGTTCTTTTGCTTTCTCTAATTCATCTTTCATCAAAATCACACATTTCTGCATTACTGCGTCATATGCTTTTGAACCTGTAGTATTAATTTCTCTACCAAATTCTTGTAAGATAAAAGACAGCTTCTTACCCTTGCTAGGTTCTTTTTCTTGAAGAATATCTCTAAAATATTTGCAGTGATTATTCAGTCGAACCTGTTCTTCACTGATGTCAATTTTTTCAATATAGTAGATCAACTCTTGTTCTAAACGATTGGGGTCGTAGTTTTCTTTGCCCACATTCTCTTCCAAAACTTTCACCAATCCCTCTCTAATACGCTGTCTGCGTAAGGGTTCTAGTTCAACAATTTTTTTCTGTTGTATTTCAATATTTTCTAAACGCAAGAGTAAATCGGCTTCTAATGATTTTCCTTCGTCTTTACGATGGCTATTCAAATGACCAATAGCTTCTTTTAAAACAACTTCAAAACCTTTCCACTCATCGTCGCTTAACATTTCAGTTGAAGGAGTAATTACATCAGGTAATTTTAAGATGGTGCTTAAGATGTCGCCTGTTTCCAAATTCAGTTCGGCTGCAAGTTCTGCAACGGGTTGATAATAGGCTTTAGCAAGGTCTGTATTGATGGTAACAGGTTTGCTAGCTCCATTTTGTTTAAGGGTAATGATACATTCCACACTGCCTCTTTGAAGTCCTTCACTGAGAATATTTCTTACATCAAATTCAAAGGGTTTAAGTAAAGACGGAATATTTAAACGGAGGTCGAATTGTTTCCCATTTAAAGACCTTACTTCCACTAAAAACGTTTTTCCATTAACTGTTTGTTCAGACCTTCCGTAACCTGTCATCGAGTATAGCATAATCATCTATTGATGCTGCAATGTAAGCAATGTTTTAAAACGCATGGATGGCTATTAAAAGATAGGCTAGTGATTGGCATAAAAACGCCCCTGATTTCTCAGAGGCGTTCATTTTTATTCCACGATTGAATCACCATTTAGTTAATCGTAACTGTTTGTGTATTTTCATTTAAAGTAATGGTATAGGTTCCAGCAGCAACTGGAGTTTTGAAGTTGTTTCCACCTTCCCACTTGATTTTTTTTGCAACGCCAGTAGCTTGACTTTGGTTGCTATTGTCTTCATAGTCAAATGCACCCCATGCATTACCAGCAAGGAATTTAATTTCTAAACTAGCTTTTAAAGCAATGGTGAGTGTCCAGATACCATTTCCAGAATAGGTCATTTGGGGTGAAGAACCTGGATCCCAGTCGTTTACACCAGCTTTGTTGATCCCATTACCCACAATCCTCATTTCGGTTGCAAGGCTCATAAAGTATTTCACATTATTTACGTCTCTACCATCCCAGATTGCTCTGTATCTAGCAGGAGCAGAAATATCAGCGAAATTGCCGCCATTAACTTCCAATGTGCTACCATCAGGCAATGGAGTACCATAACTCCTAGATTCGCCAACAGTATTGCTACCGTCGTTCCAAGCATTATTGTCAATCATTTTCCATCCACCAACGCCTAAGTTAGTAATGCCTACAAATAAGTTAGTTCCAGCGTTACCCATGGCATAGTTAGGGAATACACTTGGAGGATCCCATCCTGCGCCAGAGGCCCCACCAACAAAGCCCATTCTACCAGCCCTGATATCATATTTCATTTTATCTGCGTCGATAGAAATTCTATAATATCCAGCAGTTGCAACTGTAAAGTTTGCGCCACCTGAAGATAAATTGCCACCAGATCCACCATAATTGATATCCCAAGCACGGCCTTGAGTTACTTTAAATTCTGCGTTTGCAGGTAAATAAATGTACAGGTAGTACAATTTGTTTAACACTGTTGGACGTAAATCGCGCACCATTTCAGGAGCGGTTCCTGGATCCCAATCATTACCATTTCCTGTTGCGGCTTGATAACCACCTGGCATATAAAACCTCAACAAAGGAATATAGGTTCCAATAGTTACTGATACGGTATTAGAATATACAATTGCACCAGTTGAAGTAATGGCTTTAACCCTATAATCAACTTTACCAGATGTACCGCCTTTCACACCAACATTCAAAGCAGTTGTATTCATTTCTGCTTGAGTCATTGCTTTTGTATAAATAGCAGCACCGATAGCAATAGATTGTGGTGTCACAAATTTCTTAGTAGAAGAATCGTACTCCAAAGAATACGTTACTGTTCCAGAGAAATTTTTAAATGAAGGTCCCCATGTAAAATTGTTTGACAACTGATTGGAGGTAGGTAATGTTCCAACAACAGATGCTTTTTCAGTAATTAGCACTGAAGAGTCTTTAAAAGAGGTAATGGTAACTATTACAACACCTGATTTATATTGCTCATTATTGTTCGCAAATGATGAAGTGATTCTTGCATCCATTTTACCAGCGGTACCCAATGGAATACCAAATGCCACCATCAGGTTATTTAATTCTCTTCCGTTAAAGTCTTTTTTCAATTTACCAATAACGGTATATGAAACTGCTTTAGAAAAATTTCTTCCAGAAGAATCTAAATCTAAGATATACTTCACCGTATTGGAGTCAACTGAATAATTAGGATTGGACCAATTAAAAGTCAATACTGTTTTACTAGTATCAGCAATAGTAGGTATAATAGTTGAAGCCGAAAGTTGCATGGTAGCGGGGTTACCGTTTGCATAATTTGGCAGACCAGCCATTTTAGTACAAGCCGTAAATACTGCCGCAATCAACACAGTAATCAAGCTTATTTTAATTAAATATTTCATAAGTTATTTTTTTGAGTGAATTGAAGCAAATTGTTTCAATGCTCTCTTTAAAAAATTATTGTTTAGTAAGGGTATAAGTACCTTCTTGAAAGTCTATGACAATCTTATAGGTTCCTGCAACGGTTGGAGATGGGAATTGTGGATCTGCATCCCTTTTCTCAAAAATACCAAACAATATTGCAGCATTGTCCATTGCATGATACTGTGAACCCCAAACGCCTTGTTCCTGAATCAGTTTATATCCTCCGCCAGTAAGCAATGGAACAGTCAACTGATACAATGTATTGGATACTTTTGTGAATTTCTGAGACACATCATAAGGAGCCAAAACTGGGTTATTCCAACCACCATTTGTTGCATTACCCACTATCCATAAATTACCTGATACTGGTGGTTCAACTTTTGGAGGAGGATTATAAGTAGTGACATTAAACTTTAAAGTATTAGAAATGAGCTTGGTATTTTCTACGCCATTGATGCTAGAAATTAATCGTACATCTATACTAGACGCAACGCCTACTGTTAATTTCAAACCACTCAAGACAATATTGAATTGCTTTTGTGTATAGCTAACACTTAGGTCTTTTGCAATTGAAACAGTAACCTTAGTAGCTCCTGCAAAATTGCTGCCAGTTTTGTCAATTTCCATGGTGTAGGAAACGTCTTGTGAACTGATTCCATTGGCAAATTGATAGTTGGGATTAGGCCAGCTAAATTTTACTCCTGCTTGATCTTCTGTGGCAAAATTCAACGGAATGGTACCACTAACAGAAGCGGCAAGTACAGGCACCGTTCCTCCTGAAAAGGTTTGCTGTACTTCATCTTTAACACAAGAGCCAAGTGCACTAGCAAAGGCGCTTATTAAAAACAGTTTTGAGATAATTGATTTCATGACAATGATTTTATTGGTTATATATTTTAAAATAGTGCCGTTTTTATTACTACACTACTAATAGGATTAATACCCTGTGTTCTGTTTCAGGTTCACATTTGATGAAATATCTGAAGAAGGAATAGGATATACTTTACGATAGGCATCAACAGATGTACCGCTTTTTACACCACCTTTCCAAGGCCAGAGGTAGGATGATTCAACAAACTTATTGTAACGAATTAAATCAGTTCTTCTGAAACCTTCCCAATACAATTCCCTTGCTCTTTCATCAAGAATAAAGTCGGTAGTAAGTTGTCCGGCAGAAATATTTCCAGATGCATTGCCATAAGCCCTTGTACGCAAATTATTGATATAAGTAAGTGATTGGGTAACATCTCCAGCACCACGCAATGAAGCTTCGGCATAGATTAAATACTGCTCAGCTAAACGGAAAATAGGGAAATCAATGTCAGGGAAAGTTAAACTTGATCCATTAGCACCTGCCCTTGTTTTATTTTTAAATTTGGTAACGGCATAACCATCGGTAAATTTAGTTAGGTCAGAAATTTCTAGACTTTGACCACCAGTATAAAACTGTGAACGTTTGTCGGCCGTTCCTGTAACATCAGGAAACATCGCAGGCAAATTTTTGGTTGTTCTAACACCACCCCATCCACCATCAACACCAAAATCTGAAGCAGTCATAGCACCACCAATTGGAGCATGTGCTAAGAAAGTTGTACCTCCCCAGTTTTGTGTTTTTAGTCCATCGTAATTAATAGTAAAGATAAACTCACTCGTATTTAAATGGTTATCCGCCAACATTAGCTGAGCATAGTTTGGAATTAAAGTATATCCAGCTTCAATTACTTTTTTAGAATAAGTAATGGCATCAGCCCATTTTGCGGTTCCTGTATATACTTGTGCATTTAAATACAAACGTGCAAGTAAAGACCAAGCTGCTGCTTTATCAGCTCTGCCATATTCATTTGCTTTTGCAGCAACTAGACTTCCTTCAATTGCTTTCAATTCAGACTCAACATAACTGAAAAGCGCTGTTCTAGAAGCTTGTTGTGGTAATACTGAACCAAGCTTATCGTTTTCAGTGGCAAAAGGTCCGCTACCAAATAAATCCATAATTACCCAATATTGAAAGGCTCTTAGGAATCTAGCTTCGGTTTTATATAATTTGATGGCATCTGCATCTGCACCACTGATTCCTCTTGAAGTAAGGTTTGCATCAGAAGCTTGGTTAATGAAATCATTACATAAAGTGATTTGATAATAGGCACGATAATAAAGTCCAGTTAACATGGGGTTACTTGAACTCCAATTCATGTTGTGAAAATCTTGGATACCTGGATCGCCCCAAGCTACCACTGCTTCATCGGTACTAAGCTCTTGTGCTTTCCAGTACAAACGCAAGAAATCAGATGTTCCTTCGTCTATGCCTTGGATGTCTCCGTTACCAGATGGACCTTGGTTTCCAGTCAATGCAAAGCTTCCGTAAAGTTTAGCGAAAGCTTGTTTGTATCCTGCAGGGCTGCTATAAACTTGAGAGGCAGTTACATCGTTTGTAGGAAGAAGGTCTAACTTCTTAGTACAAGATGCAACGCCACCTACCAAGAAGGCTGCAGTGATGATGTATTTAAAAATATTCTTTTTCATAATTATTTTTTTGTGTGATTACTTGTAGTTAGATCAAAAATCAAGACTTAAACCAATGACAAATGTTCTAGGTCTAGGATAGAAATTATTGTCAATTCCTCCGTTCATTTCTGGGTCAAGACCTTTGTATTCAGTGATAACAAATACATTCTGAACGTTTGCACTCAAGCGAAGGTTCGCTTTATTGTTAAACACTCTTCCTGCATTATAACCAATATTGATATTATCTAGTCTCAAGAAAGATGCATTTTGAACATAGTAATCAGACAAGTAATAATTGGTTCCATTTCCACTGAAATTGGTATACAACACATCAGAAGATCCGTTGTTGATATAGCCAATTGGGTTGATGATATTACGAATGGTTCCAGTACTTGATGCCCTGTTATTATACAAGTAGTTGCCAATATTTGCCCTCATCACTAAACCCGCATTCCATTTCTTATAATTCACATTTGTACTGAATCCAAAGAATGAAGTTGGGTCTGCGCCTTTGTACTGATACAAATCTTGTTCATTGATAACACCATCTCTGTTTTTATCGTCAAACAAATTATCAATTGGCTTGCCAGATTTAGGATCATACACTTGTTTGTATACAAAATAAGCGCCGCGGTTGAATCCAATAGAATTAATCAACACAGTATTACCAGTACCACCAGAAATTCCACCATACCTAGCTCCAGCATAAGTTGGGTCATCAGAGATGGTCAATTTGGTAATATTGTTTTTATTAAATGTAGCGTTGAAAGCGATATCCCATGTAAGGTTATCTGTTTTGATTGCTTGGTAATTGATACTAAACTCAAAACCTGTATTTTCCATACTACCTACGTTGGCAACAATTTTATTAGAAAAATTGGTTCCTGCAGGTTGGTTGATTTCATTCAGCAAATCAGTAGTAGTCTTTTTGTAGTATTCAATGCTACCAGTTACACGGTTATTAAACAAACCATAATCCAATGCAATATTAGATGTTGCAGTTTGTTCCCATTTCCTATTATAGTAGTAACCACCTGGGCGATACATTTGATAGTAGGCATTTCCCAATTGATAAGAACCAGTACCACTACTTAAGTTATAATAAGAGATATAATCGTAGTTACCAATTCCATCTTGCTGTCCTGTTACACCATAACCGATTCTAAATTTCAAATCAGAGATCACGTCAATGTCTTTCAAGAAATCTTCGCTCTTCATTTTCCAAGCAAAAGCTGCTGAAGGGAATACACCATACCTATTGTCGGCATTAAATTTAGAAGAACCATCTCTACGAACTGATCCAGTTAAGATATATTTATTTTGGATGGTAAAATTAAGGCGACCCATTACAGACATCAATGCATTTTCTGGTTCGTCAAAAGCGTAGTTAGGAGTACTAACCACCGTTTTATCGTAAGTTAAATCGGGGTAATTATTGTTTTTGGTTTTATAATCCTGAAACTCATAACCGGCAATTGCTTCAATTCTACTATCAATAGATTTTAGATCTTTTGCATAGTTCAAATAGAAGTTTAAATAAGTATTTGTTTTGGTTTGTTTGTACTCTGTATTTTGTCCACCATGAAACACATTACCAGCATCTTTAAATCTTCTATACTGAGAAGCTGCGCTATCATTCACCACAACGGTACCAGTTCCTTGAGAAACATCGTAACCAACGTTTAAGATGGCGCGTAAATCAGGAAGGAAATGTAGTTTGTAGTCGATCACCGCATTACCAATACTTCTTTGCACATTGCTTCTGTCGTCTCTCTGCATCAACTGACCTAAAGGATTTTTAGGCGCCAATGTTTCCAAACCAGTGCTTGCAAAGTTGTTTGCATTTAACCACTCCCAGTATCCACCATATCTTGCGCTATTGGTAGTAGTAGGTTGAGTTGGGTCGAATGAAACAGCAGATCCAATCGCTCCTTCATTAGCAAAACGACTTTTACTAAAGGTCCCTTTCACATTAAGGTCAATTTTCAGATGATTATCCAATAGAACTGGATTTAAGGTAATGCCAATGGAAGTACGCTGAAGGTTACCCGTTTTTAAAATGCCATTTTGGTTTAAATAACCAAAAGAAAGACGGTAAGGCATATTTTTAATACCCCCAGAAACGCTTAGGTTATTGTCTGTACCAATGGCATTTTGATAAATCTGGTCTTGCCAATCTGTTTTGGTTGAACCCAATTTAGAAATAATATTTGTAGGCGCATTTGCATTAACGATGGACTTAACCTGGTCTGCATTTAAAACATCTGCTTTTTTAGAAATAGTTGCTGATGATAATTGAGAACTGAAACTAAATGTTGGTTTGCCTTTTTTACCTCTTTTAGTAGTAATCAAGATAACGCCATTAGAGGCTCTAGAACCATAGATTGCGGTTGCAGATGCGTCTTTTAAAATGGTGAATGTTTCAATGTCATTTGGGTTGATCATGCTCAGTGGACTAGCCACACCAGATATGCCATTATTACTCAAAGGCATTCCGTCAACAACAATCAAAGGATCATTGCTTGCACTTAGTGATGAACCACCGCGCACACGGATGGTACTTCCTGAACCAGGAGCTCCACCATTTGAAGTGATGGCTACACCTGCTACTTTACCAATAATTAATTGTTCGGGGGTTGTAATGGCTCCTTTAATGAAGTCTTTAGAACTTACTGTTGACACAGATCCTGTCAAGTCTTTTTTCCTAGCAGATCCATATCCAATTACTACTACTTCGTTCAGAGCAGCATTGGCTTGGTCTAGTTTAATGGACATTGTACCTGATGTGATGGCAACTTCTAAGTTACCATGGCTCACAGAACTAATCACCAATGTGGTGGCTGTTCCAGGAACTTTAAAAGAGAAAGCACCATTGGCATCTGTTGATACACCGATGGTAGTTCCTTTAACCATAACGGAAGCTCCTGCTAATGCAGTGCCGTCTTTTGAATCTGTTACCTTACCGGTAACTACTTTGTCTTGCGCCAAAGCAGGCATCACGAATGCCAGCATTGCCATTACACAGACAAATAGTAATCGTTTAATGTTCATAAATCGTGGTTTTTAAAAGATAAAAATGGTCGTTTAAGTTTTGGTTGGTACTTTGCCTGACTCATCCTGGAGCAGGAAAAAGATATATATAGAGGGATTGTTTTTTCATAATGGTTATTTTCCGATGATAAATTTTTCTATTTTCTGTTTTCCATTCACCAACAACTGCAATAAATAAATACCATTGGGGTATTGATTGATTGGCCTTGAACTGTTACTCAAAGCAATGCTATGTATTCCCTTAGCTTGATAGCCTTGGAATACTTGCCACATTCTTTTGCCTTCCATATTTAATACCTGGATGGAAACTTGACCATTCTCTGGTAAATCATAACGAACCAATGCTTGATTTTGAACAGGATTTGGAGCAATGGTTAGTTTCATATTTAAAGAAGCCAAACCACTAATAGGTAAGAGGGCTGTTGATACTGTTTGTCTTACATCTTTGTTTGTATAAACATAGTATTCGCCCGGCTGTAAGTTGATGGTTTCAGTAGCACCTGTTGCAGTTCTAGTAGTTCCAGTTAAGTAACTATACCATGTGCCTACATTGGGAAATGATACATTTACGGTATTGGCTATCACGTCAAAATTTCCAATCACTACTACATTCAATGAATCAGTAACCAGTTTCAACCATTTGGTATTTCCACCAAGATCATAAGAAGAATTCGTGGTAGTAAATGTGGTAAAATAATTTGTAGTTTTCTTTAGTGCAATCAATTGCTTGTATACATCATACAACGACTTGCGAGCGTTATTATAGTAATAATCCCATTTAATAGGCTTATTACTCAACCTACAATCATTAGAAATAGTAATTCCATCACTGCAGGTATTGATGGAATAATCGTAGCCCATTTCACCAAACTGCCAGATCATTTTTGGACCAGGAATCATGGCCCAAAATGCAGTGGCCATTTCATTTCTTTTTAAAGCAGTAGCCGGATCTTTAATATTATAAGAACCACTGCTATTACCGAAATTGATGTTCTTATAGTTCAATCTTTCTTCATCATGACTTTCCATATATCCCACCAAGTGTGGCTTAGACCAACCCCTTGCACTGCTATTGAAAACTGCACTGGAAAAATCAGAACCAGTAGCATAGCCCATGGTGGACTGATTGAAACTATAATTTGCGTTACCCCAAAGCAACATGCCATAATTGGACAACTCTATTTCTTCCGAATTAGCAGCAAAATGTTCTAATATACAATAAGCGTTATTGGAATAGGTTTGTGATTTGTCGTAGATTCTTTTCCAAATAGCTACCCTGCTTGCATCATAATTTCCCCATGCACCCACATTGTTTAAATTATCTACTTGCGTAAATCCTTTAGATAGATCCCAACGGAATCCGTCTATTTTGTATTTTATTAGCCAGTGTTCCATTACACGATCGGTGAAGTCTTTGGTGGCTTGTGATTCGTGGTTGAAATCGTATCCTACATTAAAAGGGTGTTTGGCAACAGGATTGAACCATGGACTATTTGAAGCAGGTCTGCTATTCGCGGCATCCCAATACATTTGTACCATGGGCGATTGACCAAATGAATGATTCAACACCATATCCATGATCACTGCAATGCCTTGTTTGTGACACTCATCAATAAATTGGCGCAATGCCGTTTCTGTGCCATACGCTTTATCGGGTGCGAAATAAAAGCTAGGATTATAACCCCAACTATTGTTCCCTTCAAATTCATTAAAAGGCATTAGACCAATGGCATTTACCCCTAATCTTTTCAAGTAGCTGAGGGTATCTTTTAGCGTTTGAAAATTTTGTGTGGCTATAAAATCACGCACCAATAATTCATAGATTATTAGGTTGCGTTTATCAGGTCTTGTGAAGTTGGTTGTTTGCCAGCTAAAAGCAGGTTTTGCCGTTTGCAAAATGCTCACAATTCCGGTTGTTTTACCCGTTGGATAGGCTTTAAGGTTAGGATAGGTTACTGCTGTAATATACTGATCGTTGGAAGGGTCTAAGATTTTTTCAGTGTTGTAGTCGGCTATTTTAATGGTGCCATCAATTAAATATTGATAGGAATATTCCGTACCAGGAGTAAGCCCTGTAATGCGTACCCAAAAAGTAGTAGCATCCGTGGTTTTATACATTTGGTGCTTGGTAGTTTCAGTCCAATTGTTGAACTCTCCAATTACGGATACCCTTGATTTTAAGGGTGCATATAATACAAGTATTACTGAAGTATCGCCAGGTTCGTAATTGATTCCTTGCTTAACACCAGCAGGCAAATCTGCAATAACGGTTGAGCTGGCTATAAAAAAATGAATGGTATCTCTAACAGTTGTTGCACTAGCTACTGATTCTGCAATAATTGTTTGATTACCTGCTGTTGTGATGGTTGGTGCGTTTGTTATAGAAGTTGCAGCAGTTTGTGAAGCCACTTGCACACCATTGAAATAAAGCTTCAAATCTGCACTGACACTGCTTTTTGCGGTGATGCTGATGGATTCTCCAATCGACTTAGTAATGGGTTCAGCTGCAGGAGTATAAAGCGGTTGCTTAAAAGGATCTGTGATACGCACACTATTTCCTGCTTCATAAACCGGAATATACATGTCAGAACCATCCGCATTTGCCAATTTTAGATTGCCATTTCCTGTTCGAAAAAGGATGGCAATTTTAAGAATTTTTTCTGTGGAAATGGTGATGCCAAAATAATTTCTTAGTCCTCCAATGATGGTAAATTTCCATTTATTGTTTCCCAAATAGGTACACTGAGCTGCTGGCGTAGTGGCGCCCCAAGTATATCTTGAGTATTTCCAGTCAGTACTACTGGCACTAGAAGAAGTAATACAACCTATATGAACGTAAATATCTGAAGGAGTTGCATAATCTTTGATGCCCTTGTTTCCAAAGTTCGCATCCGCAGTGATATCAATAGTTGTAGCCGATTCTAGAATGAAGTCGGGCGTGGTTATAAGCAACTGTGCACGACCAGCTAAGGCACAGTACAGTAATACTATTATTAGGCAAGCTTTCTTCATTTGGCAATTATATTCGCAATCCTTTGCGTTACTAATGTGTGAAATTAACACATTATTTGATAGTTGTGTATTTTTTACACTTAAAAAAATTATTTTTTTTGTCCTTGTTTATGCAGCGTTTTCAGAAAATCATGGCCTCAAATGGCCTATTTGGACCAATATCCTCCTAAAAATCGATGCCTATCCATTTTCTTTTGCTCTTCTGATACTTCTCGAAATTGAACTTGTACAGCTTACCCGGACGGTGTGGAACATCCTGTTCCATCTCATCAATGTCAATTAACAAGTCCATGGAAGCAAATTTCTTCCTGAAATTTCTTCTGTCTAGGCTTACGGCTAAGATGGCTTCATAAAGGTTCTGTAGTTCCCTCAAAGAGAACTTTTCGGGTAATAAATTAAATCCCAAAGGATGTTCCTGGATCCTCTTTTGTAGCCAACTATAACATTCATCCACAATTTCCTTGTGGTCAAAAGCAAGGTCGCACAAAGATTCATGACTATGCCAGTTCAAGTCATTGTCGTGAATTTTTAATTGATGGTGATTGATATTCAATAAAGAACAATAAGCTACGGTAATGACTCTGCCGCCGGGGTGGCGGTTCGGGTGACTAAACGCCCTCACCTGATCTAAAAACACATCATTCATTCCCGTTCTTTCTTTCAAAATGCGGTAAGCGGCCTCATCCAACTCTTCATTGTCTTTTACAATATCACCTAATAAGGAATAATGGTCTTTGTATAACTCTAAATCACTCTTGATGACCAAAACCTTTAACTTGTTTTCCTCAAAACCAAAAATCACACAGTCAACCGTTAAGGGAACCTTAGGATAGGCTTCTACCAAAACTTTAGCGTCTTTTATTAAATGCTCTTGGTGCGGCTCTATTTGTTTGTTTTTTTTCATGGCTAGCATTGATTAGTCAAAACCATTTAACTGGTTTTTCAAGCAATCGGGCGACAAGTTACCTATTTTTTGCATAATGTGTAAATATTACATAGTAAATTCTTTCCAAGACTTTCTAATTCATTCTTAAACAATCAGACCCTAACTTTATCCACCAATTAAATTTCATGTATTCTATCTCTACTATACAAACCATTCAGGCCAATAGCATTGCATTCTTACGTAACCCATTTACTGGAATCACTACAATTGAACAACTCAACAAACTCAAAGAAGTGTTGCGATTTCATGAATACAGGTATTATGTATTGAATGACCCCTTACTGTCCGACGCAGAATACGACCAACTCTACAAACAATTAGCACAAATTGAGCAGGTATACCCCGCATGGATTACCAAAGACTCGCCCACACAAAGGGTTGGCAATAGCCTCAACCAAAGTTTTCAAACGGTGGCTCACTTGGTGCCGATGTTAAGTTTGGATAATAGTTATGATGCGGACGATCTGAACGACTTCGACAGAAAAGCAAGGGAGTTAAGCCAAACAGAACCAATCACCTATTGCATTGAACCCAAATTTGATGGGGCTAGTATCTCCTTGATCTATGAAAATGATCAGCTAGTACGAGCAGTTACGCGTGGCGATGGCGTTGCTGGAGAAGAGATCACCAACAATAGTAAACAAATTAGATCCATACCACTTACTGCAAAATTTTCAACTTATGGTATTCAACAAATAGAAATTAGAGGCGAAGTAATCATGAGCAAAGCGGCTTTTCATCAATACAATGAAACGCTGACGGCACAAGGACTAGCACCACTTGCCAATCCACGTAACGCGGCAAGCGGCTCACTTAGAATGAAAGATCCTAAAGAAGTAGCTACCCGAAACCTGGATGCTTTTTTATACCATATCAGCTATTATCAAACAATAGATGGCGCTACAGTTGATGCACTTTCTACACACGCAGGTTCTTTAGAATTACTATGGAATTTGGGATTTAAAAGTCCGCAGTTAGAGAAAAGAGTTTGTGTAGGCATACAACCCGTTATTGACTATTGTCTTGAATTTGAAGCTGGAAGAGATACACTACCTTATGAGATTGATGGTATGGTGGTTAAAGTAAATCAACTGCCACTCCAAGAAAAATTGGGCATGACGTCTCACCATCCCCGATGGGCTATTGCTTTTAAATTTAAAGCGCAACAAGCAACAACACGACTAAGATCAATTGAATTTCAAGTAGGAAGAACAGGCGCAATAACGCCTGTAGCAAAACTAGATCCTGTGTTTTTGGCTGGCGTTACCGTGTCAAGTATTTCAGTACACAATGAAGAATATATTAGAGAGAAAGATTTGAAACTGGGCGACCATGTTTTAATTGAAAGAGCAGGCGATGTAATTCCGCAGATTGTAAAATCATTGCCAGAATTGCGCGACGGCACAGAAACAATTATTGTATTTCCAAAAAATTGCCCCGTATGTTTCAGCGAATTATTTAAAGAAGAAACAGAAGCCGTATGGCGATGTATCAATATTGAATGCGAAGCACAAGTGGTAGAACGTATGATTCACTTTGTGAGCAAAGACGCCATGGACATTAAAAGTTTTGGCGAATCCAATGTGCGGAAATTTTATGACCTGAAATTATTGCACGACATACCCAGTATCTATAAATTAGAATTTGATAAGATTGGTAAACTGGATGGCTTTGGTCAAAAAAGCATCGACAATTTGCAAACAGCCATCGCTGCTTCCAAAGAACAACCTTTACACAGATTGATTTATGGTTTGGGCATTCGCTTTGTTGGCGAAACCACTGCCAAAACATTAGCCAATGCAGTTGAACATGTGCTGGATTTTGCCAGCATGGACGAAAGCACTTTATTAGCACTAGACGATGTGGGTGTTAAAGTGGCCAAAAGCATACATCAGTTTTTTCAGAATGAACAGAATATTCTAATGCTGAAAGAGCTCGAAACACTAGGACTACAACTAAAAAATACCAAAAAAGAAAACACAGGAAAAGATAGTTTAGGGGGACAAACATTCCTATTCACTGGAACACTAAACAAGTTAAAGAGATCTGTTGCAGAACAATTAGTAGAACAAAACGGAGGCAAGATTGTTTCAGGAGTAAGCAGTAAGTTAAATTATTTGGTAGTAGGTACAGACGCTGGAAGCAAACTGGAAAAAGCAAAAAAGATCAATACCATTCATATCCTCTCTGAAGACGAATTCATTAACCTGATAGAACAAAATCAATAATATATGTTAGCTCCATCTTCTCTTCAATTCTTGAAACAATTGCAAAAAAATAATAGCAAGGAATGGTTTGATAAAAACAGAAAGACCTATGAATTAGTAAAACTTGATTTTGCTTCCTTAGTAAATAATATGATAAAAGAGTTTGGAAAAAAAGATCCAAGCATTTCACACTTGATGGCTAAAGATTGTGTGTTTAGAATTAATAGAGACGTGCGTTTTAGCAAAAACAAAGACCCTTATAAAACCAATATGGGAGCCAGTATTAATAGTGGTGGTAAGAAAGCTATGACAGCGGGCTATTATTTTCATTTTGAACCAGGCGGCAAAAGTTTTGTAGGAGGTGGATTGTATATGGCTGAGCCAGATAAGATTAAAAAAGTGCGACAAGAAATTGATTATAACTGGACAGATTTTAAAAAGATTCTTGACAATAAAAAGTTCAAGCAGCAATACAATAACCTGGATTTATCCGAAGGCATGAGCCTGGTTAGAGAACCAAAGGGCTATGAAAAAGATAACCCTGCTATCCAATATATCAAGCTAAAAAGCTGGATCGCCATGACGCCCATTTCAGACAAAATGCTCACAGAAAAAACGCTTGTAAAATCAATCAGCCAGGCTTTTGAGGCATTGCAACCAATGATTGTTTTTTTAAATCGGGCTTTAGAAGACTAAAATCATTTCAATAAGTGCCTACTTTGAAACCACTAAAAAATCATTAAATTTGATGTATGCAGGCACAAGTAGATATAGAATTTGATCAACTAGTTCAAATAGCTAAAAAGCTTCCGGCCAAACAATGGATAAAATTGAAAACCGAAGTAGAGTCGAAAGTAACAACCACAACCAAACAAAGAAAAGAGTTTAAGAAATTACTTTTAAGCGGTCCTGTTTTTTCAAAAAAGCAACTTGAAACAATTGATGAGACACGAAAAGCTATTAACCAATGGCGGACAAAATAATTCTTGCCGATACGTCTATACTTATTGATTATTTCCGAAAGACAGATAAAAGTAATTCTTCATTGGTTTCTTTATTTTGATCAAGATTATAACTTTGCAATTTCAGCTATTTCGCATTACGAAATTTACTCCGGTACTACAAGTACTCAAACCCCATTTTGGCAGGATTTATTGTTACAAACCACAGTTTTATCGTTTAACCAAAATGCTGCTCAGATTGCAGTAAATATAAATAATGAGCTCAAGAAAAAAAGGAGACAAATTGAAATGGCTGACCTTTTCATTGCTGCAACAGCCATAGCTTATGATCTACCAATTGCCACTTTAAATAAAAAACATTTCGAAAGAATTGTTGGTCTATATATCATAGAGTAAAACGAATACTCACTCGCCTTGTTCTACAACAAATGGAATGCCTCACCTAAATGGTCAATTAGATCTGAAGCCATCATCGATTCCATGCTTTGATGATTCAAAGATAAATCAGCAGCTAGTCCGTGTACATAAACACCAAGTATAGCAGCACTTGAAGCATCATATCCCTGTGCAAGAAAAGCAGTTATGATTCCAGTTAATACATCACCCGAACCACCTTTTGCCAAACCTGCATTGCCGGTATTATTAAACCATCCATGTCCATTAGATGCCACTAAGGTATAATGACCTTTTACCAGTATGGTGCATTGCAATTGCAAAGAAGCATCTTTTGCTTTTTGCCAACGTTCAAATTCATTGTCTGTTTTACCAAACAATCTATCAAACTCTTTTGGATGAGGCGTTAAAATACTACCCTTAGGAATCATGGAAAACCATGTTTCATTTTTTGCAATCACATTCAATGCATCAGCATCAATCACCATTGCTTTTTTAAAATTCAAAAGCACTTCATATACCAATTTTTCTGAGTTGATATCTGTACCTAAACCCGGACCAATGCCAATAGTTGCAAATTGATCCCAATTGAATGTATCATCCCTATGCAAAACCATCGCTTCGGGTAGGCCAATATGAATCATTGAATCTGTATTTTCTGGAATAGCCACTGTAACTAATCCCACTCCTGCTCGCAAACAAGCTTTGGCTGAAAGCAGGGCTGCGCCCATTTTTCCGCTACTGCCCGCAATCATTAGCGCATGACCAAAATCGCCTTTGTGCGAAAATGTATTTCTCTTTTTTAATAGTGCAACTACCTGTACAAATTCAAGCATGTCAAATGGCGCTTGCAGTGCTTCTAAAAAAGCAGTGGCTAATTGTATGTCTAGAATTTTTAATGCTCCTAAATACGCGTTATTTTCACGAGCAAGAAAGCAGAGTTTCATGGTTTGAAAACTAAGTGTATGATGGGCTTTAATAATTGTATTCCCTTTAGAACTTTGGTTGCAATACATTCCCGTTGGCAAATCAATGGAAAATATGGTTGCGGTTGTTGTATTAATTTGTTCTACTAGTTTGGCGTATAATCCTTCTAATGGTCGTGTTAAACCAGACCCAACAATCGCATCAATAATGATATCATTAGAAGCAATTTCAGGAAATGAAAAGCCGTTTTGTATAAAATGAATCTCTTTGGTAACAGCATGCAAACGATGCAAGTTGGTTTGAAAATCGGTCGTGCCCAACGTTCCTAATTCCACTATATACATTGAAACTGGGAATCCTTTTTCAAGAAGTATGCGTGCAATGGCCAGCCCATCGCCCCCATTATTTCCTTTACCACAAAAAATGAAAATATGCGTATCAGAATTTAAGTATGTAATAATATTTTCTACACATGCCATTGCTGCCCTTTCCATTAAATCAATTGATGGAATCTGCTCTTCCTGAATGGTAAATGCATCCCATTCTTGAATTTGTGAGGCTGAAAGAATTTTCATGTATCTATTTTAAGCCTAAAGTAATCCTTTACCCAACAAATACTCAGCAATTTGTACGGCATTGGTGGCAGCACCTTTTCTAAGGTTATCGCTCACAATCCACATATTCAAAGTCTTATCTTGTGTTTCATCTCTGCGTAATCGACCAACAAAAACTTCATCTTTTTCGTGCGCCCATAATGGCATGGGATACAATTGCTCGGCGTCATTATTTTGAACAATAATACCAGGCGCATTAGCCAAGATAGATTTCAGCTCTTCCAAGTCAAATTCATTTTCAAATTCAACGTTCACGCTTTCACTATGTCCGCCTACTACAGGAATCCGCACAGTGGTTGCAGTAACACGAATAGCATCATCTTGCATGATTTTATTGGTTTCTTTCACCATCTTCATTTCTTCTTTGGTATACCCATTGTCTAAGAACACATCAATTTGTGGAATCACGTTTAGGTCGATCGGATATTTATACGCCATCTCTCCTTCAATACCTTTTCTTTCATTAAACAGTTGATCAACCGCTTTTTTTCCAGTGCCAGTAACACTTTGATAAGTACTTACCACTACACGCTTGATCTTGTATTTGAGGTGTAAAGGTTGCAATGCAACAACCATTTGAATAGTAGAACAGTTAGGGTTAGCAATGATATAGTCTTCTTCAGTTAATACATCTGCATTCACTTCTGGAACCACTAATTTTTTGGTAGGATCCATGCGCCATGCAGATGAATTGTCAATCACACGAATACCAGCTGCTGCAAATTTTGGCGCCCACTCTAGAGAAGTTCCTCCACCTGCCGAAAAAATAGCAACCCCTGGTTTGGCATCTATTCCTGCTTGCATGCCCACTACTTTGTAAGCCTTTCCCTTGAAGAACACTTCCTTACCAACCGACCTTTCAGAAGCCACCGGAACAATTTCTGTAACCGGGAAATTACGTTCTGCCAATACTTGCAACATTTTAGTGCCTACTAAGCCTGTGGCACCTACCACTGCTACTTTCATTTTTTACCCTCCGTACCCCATTGGGGTGATTTTTAGAAGTTGATTAAATGGATACCAATAAAAAAGGCCCTCCCATTTGGGAAGGCCTCTAGTTTTATATAATCACATACACAACGTTGAGATACCTTCCCCTTAGAGCGGTTTCTTTGTACGTTTAGTATGTTTATTGTTCATCATTAGTCCACGAAAATATTATGATTCTTCAGAAATGCCAAAAATATTTCTAATCAACTTAAACTAAGTCGATGTCGAAATTCACTAATTGAACAAATTCAGCTAGTCGCGCATCAATATCTGCCTTAGTAATTTCTCTCAAACGCTGTGTGCCAAATTTCTCTACACAGAAAGATGCCATTGCAGAACCAATAATGATGGCGGTCTTCATATTCTCGAAAGAAATGTCTTTTGTCTTAGCTAGATGACCAATAAATCCACCTGCAAAAGTATCACCAGCACCTGTTGGATCAAATACTTCCTCTAAGGGTAGTGCTGGAGCAAAAAATACTTTTTCTCCGTGGAATAACAAAGCACCGTGTTCTCCCTTTTTGATGATAAGGTATTTGGGTCCCATTTGCATAATTGCTTTTGCCGCTTTCACCAGTGAAAATTCACCACTCAACTGACGGGCTTCACTATCGTTCACCATTAATAGGTCAACCATCGAAATGGTTTGTTTTAAATCGTCCATTGCAATCTCCATCCAGAAATTCATGGTATCCATGATAATCAGTTTGGGCCTAGTCTTCATTTGTTCTATCACACTGCGTTGCACAGCTGGTACTAAATTACCCAACATTAGAAACTCACAATCCTGGTAACTATCCGGCACCACAGGTTGAAAATTTTCTAATACATTTAATTGCGTTTCCAGTGTATCACGAGAATTCATGTCCATATGATAACGACCACTCCAGAAAAAAGTCTTTTCGTCTTTTTTTATTTGTACCCCTTCTAAATCTACATTGCGCTCTTTTAAAGCGATTAACTCTGACTCAGGAAAATCTCCTCCAACA
>JANOYH010000294.1:0-9484 GCA_031428775.1 Bacteroidota bacterium | reverse complement strand
CCTGCAATAGAGTTGTAAGATCTCTATTCGTATAACCGGCCGCTCTTAATAATTCCACTCTGGTTGTATCTGCATTTGTCTTTGCCAGTAAAAGTTTTAAACTGTCTATATCGCCGGGTTTGGGTTGTGCATAAATTATCGTTATCAAAAGAAAGGAAAAAGTGAAAAAGTATATTTTTTTCATAAACAGTTAATTAGTTTGTTATTACTTGGAACCCCCATTATAATAGTAGTAAATAGTAATGAAAGGCAGGAGATTAATCCAAAGGTATTCTAGGAATGATATTCCGTCGCCCATGGTCATCGGTTGCTGAACTAAGTTACAAAAGATCATGATATATTCTACTGCCGCTCAGAATTCCTTCAGCTGGAACTTATGCGTGGATATTTATTGCAGATGAAAGACGCATTCCTTCAAGCACCAATTGCTTGAAGCTTTTGTTGTGCGTTCGTGCTTTTTGTTTGTTATTCTAAGTGGTATTCTTTTTTCAAATCAGCCTTTAAATCTTCAGCACTTTTCTTCAGCTTTTCAAATAACAATAATTTCGACCGCCTTGAACCATTCATTTGTAGTGTATGAAACGCCATTTCTTTTAGCATTTCAGTATCGTAGGTTCTAAGAGATGGGTTGTCATTACTTCGCTCAATGTTTCCGTTGTCGGACTCTTGTCTTCTTAAGATAGCAGGGTCAAGAATTTTTGCAGCAATATGTTTAAAGTTATCAAACTCATGATTATAATTATCCTCAAGTAGGCGAATCCAAGAAAACTGGCTATAATACCCCATAATTTTATTAGATGCTTCCGTTTTTCTTATAAGTCGAAAGCCTCCTGAATTTTTTAACTGGTCGAATGTACGGCTGTTATTTGCAAAAGGAATAGACCTTGGACCTGTTCTTGCTGCAAAGTAAAGTTGGTCTCCATGTTGTTTTGCAACCTGCGGAGTATTGAGTAAATCAATTAAAGTATCAAGACTTTTAATTCCCTGATGTTCATGCACTATCATGGCGTTAAGGCTTATTACATCATCCTGCAAATCTGTAGTTAGCGATTTTATAAACTGTAGTTCTCGGTCTTTTTCTATTTTATGTTCTAACTGATACTCCGCTAGAAAACCGCAAAACACGGCAAGGAACAACATTAAAAATTCCCAAAAATATGATTTCCAATTTTTCTTTCCTTCGTGATGGGCATGATGATGTACTTCCATTTCTTCTGTTTCTTGAATTTGGTTAAATTATTATAGTGTTCGGTCGCATGACGCACAACGTTGAGTATTTGCGAAGGCAGGGTATTTGAAAAACGTCCGCCCGGTACAAATGCCCATTTGAAAATATAAAGTTGAAGTTATGAACTAAAGCTGAAAATGGAACGTCGAGCCCGAGCCGCTGCTGATAGTAGCACTTAGCTGATGTTACATTGTCCAGCCCTGCTTTTGCAAATACTTTTGTTGCCAGCCGTAGGTATTGTCCTCACTTCATTCGTAGCTATTCATATATTTAGTCAATAGAATTTTGTCCCCATTGCAAGATGAGTTAAAAACTTTCTAAAACAGCCCGACTTGTCGGCCTTTTAAAAGGTTTACTCAAAAAACGGTCGACTAAATAATAAAACATTTCAGGATCTTCACCAAGTGCAAAGTGAGTTGCTCCCGGAAGCACTGCCAGATTTGCTTTTGGAATGTTTCGATAGATTTCTAAAATATGTTCTGGTCTAATTAGGTCATCGTCTCCAGACATAATAAGGACTGGGATTGTGATTTTTATCAAATCCTTTGTAGGGATATTTGGATATTTATCCATTAACTCATAATGCATCTTTTTTCTTAATAATTCAGGTGAATTATTTCCTTCTGCTACTTGCTTAACCATTTTTGCCAAATCATTCCTTGTTAAATTGATCAGCCAACTATATAGTGCAGTGGTGTCTGCTCTTAAATTCGGCCCCATCGCGATTAGTTTTTCAAATTTCTCTGGATTTTTAATGGCCAATAGAATGCCGATAACCGCACCGTCACTTTGACCAAGAATCGAAGTTGATTTGAGATTCAAATGGTTCATCAAAGAATAGTAATCCTCAGCCATCAGCTCATAGGTTAATTCTTTGTCCCCATTCTCTGTTTTTCCATGAGCCCGACTATCAACTACAATTACTCTATAGTTCTTTTTGAAATGCTCAATTTGGCACCTCCAACCGTAAATGTCACCACCGTTTCCATGAATGAGGAGAAGTGAAGGTTTATTTGAATTACCATAAATTTCATAATACATACTTATTCCATTCACTTTTGCTAATACTCCAGTCTTTGAGTTGCTACCATAGTTTATTGTTGTTTTGCAACCAACCTGAGCTACACAATGAAAAGAAAGGAGAATACAAATGATAATTAGTGTTAAATGATTCTTCATTATGAATTGGATTTTAGGTTCAGTAGTCAATATTGTCAGAGTAGTTATTATTGAATTTCTCTTTTGTCCCGCGCAGGAGAATCTTTGTTGCTAAATTGTCATATGTTAAATTGGTAAGCTCCTTTGTCCGGCACTATGGCTGGCAACGACAGTTTGTGAAAAAACCACTGCCATTTTATAAATATACAAAATAAGTAAAACAGAACAAAGTGCTATGGATTTTCCACTACCCAAATATCCATATCACCTGTTGTTCTTGAATACCCATGAAGGATTACCGCAAACCCACCAACAAGTAGATATCTAACTTTCTGTTGATTCAGTGCATTTAAGAAATCTCTGAAATCTTCTTGAAAAATATTACCCATTTTAATTTCTTGATTTGACTTCAAACTTTGTTTTATCCATTCTTGGAGGTAGTTCCAATGAATAATTAAAAGCGATGCTATTTAGATATGCTGAAACAAGTAAACGCTCTTTCCAATTTAAATGAATATAGTAAATAGTATGATCAGCAGCTTCTTCAACTGTCTGGGCTTTGAAAGCAGTTCTATCTAATCTATATGAAGAAATGTCCAAATATACAGATCATTAGATAAAACAAAAAAGCTGAAAACCTTCTTAATAAAGATTTTCAGCTATCTAGCGAAAGATTCTCTACAATCTAACCAAATTTGGGTTGATTTAAGGCGGTTTTTTGAGTTTACCAAAGTAATAGAAACTTACCTATTACAACATAAATAAAATATTAATACTATATATCACACCTTCAGATCAAGTCTTGACTACTACCATTTATCCGAATTGTCATACATCCTTCCCGATGATTTTAAATTATTAATACTCTTTAGCTGTTGTTATTATTTAAACTTCATCTTTTCGATTAAGCCGTTGAAGTAAACAGGCGGCCAAATACTCAAAGCACTGTCACTTTAAAAAATATTACGTTATTCTCCCTGATGTTATTGATGAAACCATTATAGTTTTTCCATTAATAGGGTTTTAAATTCCGCCTTTGATATACCACTCCATATCATACCAGTCCCTGCCCTTGCTTTCCATTTTCTAAAAAGTAAGGCAGGCATTTTTTTGAAGTAACGAAAAATAAAGGTCTTCGGAAAACCTGTCCAACCAAAGAAGCATTTTAGGTTCTATGATTGGATGCATGAGAGAAACACAGGAGATGCTGGACTATTGTGCTGAAAAAGACATTGTTTCTGATGTGGAAGTTATTCCTGCTCAATATTTCAACGAAGCCTACGAAAGATTGATCAACTCTATTGTGAAATATCGTTTTGTGATAGACCTTGGAACAATTTAACGTCGCTATTAAATAGCCTTACTAAAAGTATTGGTTTGTAGTTGTTTCTTCCATAATTGCAAATCAATTGCGGCACTGACATTTCTAATAAAAGACATGCCTAATGAGGTGACCTCGATTTTGTTGTCAATTAATACTACCAATCCATCTTCTGCCAAATGTTTTAATTTGATGATAGCAGAATTAATGAATACAGGATCAAGGTTTAGGTTGGATAAATCTGTTGTATTTTCACACATCAATTCCAGAATTTTTTTGCGAATAACCAAGTCTTCTATATTCAATATATGACCATTAACAAGAGGTAATGAACCTTGATTAATCTTTGCTTCATAAGCTTCCACTTCTTTCTCATTTTGTGTAAAAGCGGTCCATGCATCACTAATACTAGATACTCCCAAGCCAATAATCAATTTTGATTTTGTGGTAGTATATCCCATGAAATTCCGATGCAGCCCTCCATTTTTTGCTGCGATAAATAACTTGTCGTTTAGCAAAGCAAAATGGTCCATTCCAATACTTTGAAATCCTGATTCTTCAAATAATTCTCTACCTCTATTATACATGGCCCATTTTTGTGAAGCGGTAGGTAAATCTACATCTGAATATCTTCTTTGAACCTTACTCTTCCAAGGTACGTGAGCGTAGGAATAGAACGCAATTCGATCAGGCATAAACCCTTTAATCAAGCCAATTGTATACTCAACACTTGCCACTGTTTGGTGTGGTAATCCGTATACTAAATCAATATTGATGCTGTTGAAATGATACTTTCTTGCCCAGTCAACCACTTGTTTTGTTTTCTCAAATGATTGTATCCTGTTAATCACAAACTGTACATGCGGATCAAAATCCTGAACACCAAGGCTTATTCTATTGAAACCTACTTCTGATAGTTGTTTGATATGTTCTTCTGTGGTATAATTAGGATGGACTTCAATACTGAATTCATGTTGTACGTGTACTATTGCATCATTGGTTATACCCTTAATTAGCGTAGTAAGATTGCTAGGACTAAAAAATGTTGGGGTACCTCCACCCAAATGAATTTCTTTGATGACTGGTGTTGCTTTTAATAGCGCCCGATACATTTTCCACTCCTTTAGTACTGATGCTATATATGGATCTTCAACCGCATGGTTGACTGTAATCCTTTTATTGCAAGCGCAAAATGTACATAAGTTTTCACAAAATGGTAAGTGTATATAAATGCACAATTCTCCATTCTCCACTTCAAAAGTGTCCACAACTGCAGCTTTCCATTTTTCTTCATTGATGGTTGAAAAATCCCAATAAGGGACTGTAGGGTAGCTTGTATACCTAGGTGTAGGTAAATCGTATTTCTCTAGGAGATTAAGAATTGAATTGCTCATAGTCTATTTATTTTCAGAATTCGGGTAAGAATTTTTCCTAAAAGATTTATAAATTTTTATTGCCAACATTAAAAGTGCAATAAATAGTATTAGCCCAACAATACCCCATACAAAACTGATACTTTCTTTTACGGTTGCCAGCATTACAATTGCTATCAGCAAAATTGTAGCAATTTCATTCCAAATACGTAGTTGCTGGGAACTAAATTTAAACTGCCCGTTTATTTGTTGTTTGAAGATGATGTGCAAACTGTAATGATATACATATAGTACTGCAACGAAAACTAGTTTTATCTGAAGCCATTTTCCCGATGCATCTGTCAATAGTTTGTGCCAACCGCCATTATACATAACGCTTATTCCAAAAATCAGCGTAAGAATGGCAGAGGGCCATGTAATACCATACCATAATCTTTTCATCATGATGCCGAATTGCGCTTGCAATGCTTCTTTTACGGCAGTGGGCTTATCATTGGCTTCTGTATTATAAATGAAAAGCCTTGGGAAATAAAATAACCCTGCAAACCAAGTGACCACAAAAATGATATGCAATGCTTTTATATAAGTGTACATGGTTATTTTGTTAGAATCATTTCCTGATTATATTCATCATAACCATTGATCCATTCGCTTAATGCATCAACCCAAAGTGGATGAGTATTTAAACAAGGTATCATGGTATAGGCTTCACCACCAGCTTCTATAAAACTTTCTTTACCTCTAATAGCAATTTCTTCAAGTGTTTCTAGGCAGTCGCTCACAAATGCAGGGCAAATTATCAATAATTTTTTAATGCCTTCTTTGGGCATTTCCTCTAATCTGATGTCGGTAAAGGGTTGTAGCCATCCTTTACCTAAGCGTGATTGAAATGAAATGCTATACTTTAAAGCTGGTAATCTTAATTCTGTTGCAATGAGTTTAGTTGTTTCAAAACATTGATGCCTGTAACAATAATCATGTGCTTTAGAATCTGCACGACAACAATTCTCCATATTCAAACAATGGCTTCCAGTAATATCACTTTTTTTAATATGCCTTTCAGGAATGCCATGATAGCTGAATAAAATATGATCGTACTCTTTTTCTAAATAAGGTTTCATATTCTCAACCATAGCTTTGATATAATTAGCCTGATTGTAGAACGGTTTTATAAAACTTAATTTGAAAGGATAATTTTTTTTATTGAAACCTGCTTTGGCATGCTCTACCGCTGTTTCGTAAGATGACATGGCATAATGTGGATAAAGTGGGATGGCAACGACTTCTTCCAAATCAGGTTCTCTTTCCAAAAGTTTGTCAAATGCTTTC
Source organism: Bacteroidota bacterium (assembly GCA_031428775.1). Classification (GTDB taxonomy): domain Bacteria; phylum Bacteroidota; class Bacteroidia; order Chitinophagales; family Chitinophagaceae; genus Sediminibacterium. The sequence goes on along the minus strand of JANOYH010000294.1, from coordinate 3,075 downwards.
TCTGGTGTGGGATTACCATAGCGCATAGCAATTTCAACTGGTGCAGTGATTTTTTCTTGGAGTGCGGCCTGCAATTTCCTAGTTAAAACCACTAATGGCGAACCCTCTTTTGACCAAATAGTCTTATATGCTTCAGCAGATTTTGGAGATCTGAAAGGGACAATGATTCCTTGTACCAGTAATTTTCTGAATAGATAGGGATAGTCAATCACGCGTCCGTCCATCAAAAATTCATTGAGATATTGTCTAACGTCTTTCACTTCGGTTGAATTGGGAGACCCCAAATTCATTAATAAGACAGCTTTCTTTCTTGACATCATTTTTTTGTTAATCCCAAAGCTAGTAAAGGAATTTCTACAATTCATTTCCTTTGGTCATGGTATTGTCAGAATTTTTTATGAAGCATAAATAATGTCACTAATGATAAATATTCCCTTATACATAAGCTGTGTCAGGCTTTCGCATGATATAAATCATGTTTTTAAATGACAATACAATGACAGTAAAATAACTTTATGAAAGCTGCTACTAGTAATTTTGAAGCAGATAAATTAATAGAAAACGTGTACAATAAATTTTCAGAAATTTCTAATTTTTTTGTTGCGGGCATAAATTATAAAAAAACCGATGCCACGATAAGAAGTTTATATGCAGTGAATGATGAACATTATGCAAGTATTTTATTGGGTGCAAAAAAAAGCGAACTGACTGATTTGTTTGTTTTATCAACCTGTAACCGTACAGAAATTTATGGATTTGTAGAAGATGCTGCTCAGCTTTATCAGATTTTATGTGATTATACAGCAGGTGGTATAGATACTTTTAAAGAGATAGCATACATTAAAAAAGGCGGTGAAGCTATCCACCATTTATTTCAAGTTAGTGCAGGTTTAGACTCTCAAATATTGGGCGACTATGAGATAGTTGGTCAAATTAAAAAAGCCATTAAATTTTCAAAAGAGCATCATTGCATAGGTGGATACATGGAGCGTTTAATTAATTCAGTGTTGCAAGCTTCCAAGGAAATAAAAACAACCACAGCATTAAGTGGAGGAACAGTATCTGTTTCCTTTGCTGTTGTCCAATATATCCGCGAACAGTTTCCAGTAATTGCTGAAAAGAAAATTGCCTTGATAGGTGTTGGAAAGATTGGTAGTAATACTTGTAAAAATTTGGTTGATTATTTGAATACTAGAAATATTGTATTGGTTAACAGGACTGCAGAAAAAGCAACAGAGTTGGCAGAAGAGTTGGGCATTCAATTTGCCCCCATGGAGCAACTTGATGAGATTATTGAAACTTCAGATATTATTTTGGTAGCAACAAATTCAAGCCATCCCATCATCACAAAAAAACAATTAATAGGTGGGGATAAAAAACTAATTTTTGATTTATCCATTCCAAATAATGTAGAGACTACCGTAAGTACACTCCACAATATTGAATTGGTGAATGTGGATGCCTTATCAAAAATAAAAGATAGCACCCTACAAAAAAGGGAGTATGAAATACCCAAAGCAATGGCAATTATTGATAAGTTTATGCAAGAATTTATCAATTGGCATCAGATGCGCAAGAATGTACCTGTATTAAAAGCAATCAAAACAAAATTAGAACAAATGCACAATTATAATAGTTTTATTAACTATTCAATCATGTATAATGATGCTTTGCTTAATAAGAATGATGAAAGAATTCAAAAGGTGATTAATAGTCTGGCAGTAAAAATGAAAGAGCAAAATCAACAAGGCTGTTATTATTTGGAAGCACTAAATGATTATATAGCGATAGCTTAAAATATTTCAATGCACAAAATAATCAGAATCGGCACTAGGGAAAGCCAATTGGCGGTATGGCAAGCAAATGAGGTTAAAAACCTACTTTCTAATAATGGGGTTTCATCAGAGTTGGTATTTTTAAAAAGCAAAGGCGATATAGACCTGCATACACCATTATATGAAATGGGGGTGCAAGGTGTATTTACTAAAAGTTTAGACATTGCCTTACTCAATAATCGGATAGATATTGCTGTTCATTCCATGAAAGATGTTCCAACAATCTTGCCACTAGGGGTTGTTCAAGCTGCAGTACTTAAAAGGGCTTCATATAAAGACATTCTCGTGTATAAAAATGGCACAGAATTTCTTCAAGAATTTAAAGAACCAGCATTGATTGCTACTAGTAGTATTCGAAGAAAGTCTCAGTGGCTGAATCGTTACCCCAACCATACTATTGAGAATATTAGAGGAAATGTAAACACTCGTTTACTGAAATTGAAAGAACAGAATTGGGAGGGAGCCATTTTTGCTGCTGCGGGATTAGAAAGAATTGTTGCTCGTCCAGACAACTCCATAGACCTTGATTGGATGTTGCCTGCTCCGGCACAAGGGGCCATTTTAATTGCATGTAGAGATAACGATGCTTTTTGTTTGGAAGCTTCTGCAACAATTAATGATGTTGATACCGCTATCTGCACAAAAATAGAAAGGGATTTTCTTAGAATGCTATTAGGTGGCTGCTCGACACCTATCAGTGCACTTGCAGAAATTCAGTCGGGAAAGATTCATTTTATTGGGAATATTTTATCCCTTGATGGCAAAGAAAAAGCATCTGTTGAATTTTTCGAACCACTAACTGAAATTCATGACTTAGGAAAAAAAATAGCGCAAGAATTATTAGATAATGGAGGCAGAACAATTGCTGATAAAATAAGAACAACTGCAAAATAGAATACAGATATTATGTACACGACCAATCGATTCTTCCCTGCTACTGCTTGCGAAAGATAAGGGTATTGATATTGAATGTTTGTCTTTTATTGAAACAGCACGTATCAAGAACAAAGCGCTAAATAATGAAATAAAAGTGTTGATGGCTAAGCACGCAACAGTTGTATTCACTAGTATGAATGCTGTTGAAGTAGTTGCCCTTCATTTAAAAAAGGAAAAACCTGATTGGAATGTTTATTGCATTGGAATTGCCACAAATAAATTAGTTAGAAAACATTTTGGTGAAAATATTGTTATTAGTACTGCAATAAATGCTTTAGAATTGGCCAAACTGATTGTTGCTGAA
>JANOYH010000293.1:0-12301 GCA_031428775.1 Bacteroidota bacterium | reverse complement strand
GTTCCATTGCTACCATTGCTTTTAATACGTCTGCCAAATTCAGAATAAGTCATTCCCACAACCCGATCATCTGCGCCTAAAAACTTTAAATCGTCTTGAAATGCTTTGATGGCATCACTTACATTTTTAAGCAGGTTGGCGTGTGAACCTGTAGCTGTGTCGGTATTCACTTGATTGGAATGCGTATCAAAACCACCATAGTTCACCATATAGATCCTGGTTTTCATGCCACCGCAAATCATTCTAGAAACAATTTTCAGTTGATCGGCTAAGGAATTATTGGTTGGATAGGTTACTTGCGTCGTTATTTTACTAGCTGCAGCTTTTATTACTGAAGCGTATTGTTGTGTTTGCTGCGAAATTGTTCTGATAAAGCTCAATTCTTTCCCTGCAGGAGTATCCGGAGCAGGGTCTTGAACACCGCTGATAAGGTTATAAAAATTGCTTGTACTGCTGATACTTAAACCCATACTAACAGCCGGACCTTGAACCGTTAAAGACGTGACAGAACCTATTTGTATGGCCAAGGGGTCAGGTGAACTGGTATTGGGATAACCATTTGGATAATTGGGGTATTCGTAATTGAGGTACCTACCAGCCCAACCCGAATTAACCACTTCTTTAGATTCGCTGGCACTCATCCAAATATCCGTAGCCCTAAAATGGGAGAAACTGGGTTGTGGATATCCAACGGAATGAACCACTTTGAGCTGCCCTTCATTGTACAAACTATGCAAACCAGTCATGGAAGGGTGAAGACCAGCTTTTCCATTAAGCACTAATGCTTTGTTTTCCGGAATATATATATTGGTTCTTGCATTCACATAATTACCAAAATTTTCTATGGGAACCACCATATTCAATCCATCATTCCCACCATTCAATTGGATGATCACAAACACGTGGTCGGTTTCTGTAACGGGTAAGGACAATGCTTCCATGATCCCTGAATCGGCACCAAATGCTTTAAAGGAAAATCCCCCTACCAACGAAGGCAATATCACACCTGCAGGCATTGCATTTCTTAGAAAGTCTCTTCTTTTCATCATGGCTGGTTTAAGCTAGTTGGTATTCAGAAAGGTTCATTAAGTATTTTAATAAATCGCGCAATCGATTCCTCACAGTAGTTGTGTTTGCAGTATTTGTTGGCGATGCGATATAGGTATTCCATGCATCTGACCAATAGGAATCTGTTGATTGTCCGCCTAAGAGTATATCGGTCTTTAATTGATTTTTCGAAGCCTTCGAAAGATCAACCCTATAGATATACTTCAAAATATCGTCAATTAATTTATTGGGATCACCAGGATTAGACAAGGTCAATGCAAAAGCAATACTATCAATCTGAATTTTTTTGCCACTGAATGTATATCCATTGACCATTAAAGTATCCGTATATTGATTTCGTTTAGGAAGGGTATCGCTATTGATCCAAATTTCATAAAACTGTGGCACCTGATAATAGGCTTTCCAACCACTTACATCTGGTGGGTCGCCTATGTTTTGTTGCATATTTGTTACCCAAGAAATTAAGTAATTATAGAACCCATAATTGGTGGCATAGTCTGTATCTGGCTGAAATTGAATGTTGAATTCTCTACACAAGCCAACCACTAAATCAACTGGACTCTTGATTTGCGCCCCTCTACTTAGTGTATCAAAAAAGTGTTCACTTTTCAATAATGCATTAAGTACAGGCTTGATTTCATAATTGTTTTGTCGAAATATTGTTGCAAGAGGGCTGATAATATTGGCTTCAATGGTATCATCAATATCATAGTAAACAAACCATCGATAAATGCGTCTACAAATGTATTTTGCTACTTCTTGTGCAGCAAAGACCATGTTCAACAAAGCATCCAATTCTACATCACCTGCAGTAGCACCAGTTTGTCCAGTGATAGTAGTATTGTTATAAAATGAAGAAAATTGTTTGTTTAATTTATTGTGTCTTGTTACATCAAAATAAGAAACCATAGTGGTTGTATTGTTCCTCCAACCAGTTAAAATTTGGGCAGCTGCTTTTACATCAGACTCAGTATACAAACTGTCTTTCCCCTTACCACAACAAAACAATTCTTGTAATTCCCTTCCGTAGTTTTCATCTGGTGCAGTTGCGGTATTGACTTGTCCATTAAGGTAAATCAACATTGCTGGATCAATCGTTATTGCTCGTACAAAATTTTTAAAATTCCCAAGGGCATTGTTTCTTAGTAATGAATGGTGTTTGTAAACAAATTGTGCATTGCCTATATCAGCAGTTTCTGTAGCGTAATGGTTATGCCAGAATAAGGTCATTTTTTCAAGAATACTACGATCTTGATTAATCATGACTCCCATCCACCATTTTTTAAAAGAAGCCCGTCGCTGACTAGCTACGGTTCCGTCGTTATTGGCGTCATTTACCCAAGTTGTTCCTATGGCTATTCCGGTATCAGGTGTTGTGGCAGTTGTACTAGTAGTGTATTCTTTGACAGGTGGATTGGGCTTTGCGGCTATTGGATTTAATAATTCATCAACCGCTTGAATCATTCATTTAGACTTGAAATAGTCGATATCTGCTTTTTTAGCACCAAACATGGTTCTTTTAAGCAAAAGAATCACTTCCGTATCAGACCATGTTCCTGTATACGTGTTAAGTCCACTTGAAGGCAAAGGGGGGTCTGAAAAAACTTCGTTTTTGTCTAAAAAAACATCATTTTCAGCAGTAGCTTTGTCAGTGTAGGATGTAAGGAATTCCCTGCGGTCCATAAATTGAGCCTGTTTTGTAGGATGATACACAATTTAGGAAGTCTGCTGCTTGTATGAATAAAAATCATCTGAAAAAGGGCTAAAAAGCACAATTTCGGTGTTTTCACCAATGAAATAGGTATCATTTGTGTTTAAACCCTACATACATCTTCATTGCAACATTAGGCGTGTTGCATTAATTTCGATGCCAATTTTGCTAATATTGCTTCATCAAAAGGGGTGCTGATAAAATCAATAACAATAGGATATTTAACCAAGAGTAACATATCAGTCATATCCGCAGATGCAGAGAGGATGGCAATTCTTATATCTGGAAAATGCTTAGCATATTGTTTTGTATAAATTTCTAGAAACTCCCAACCATCCATTGTTGGCATGTGCAAGTCAAGAAAAATAAATTCAGGTGCTTGATGATCTACAGTTGAAGGCTCTTTTAATAATTTGTCGAAATATTCTAATGCAATTTGACCATCGGTAGCCGTAATGGTTTCCTTAGCAAAATGACAAATATTAATCATTTTCTCAGCAATCATGAGTAAAAGCTCATTGTCGTTTACAACCATTACTTTCTGTAACATAACCAAGGTTTTAGTGCTAATGAGAAGAATATCGCATCCAAGATTTTATTGCTTGTTTGCTGATGTAAAGGAACGAAGCGTCAATAGCATAAAATGTAGTGTACGACCTTTGGTTTTTGTAGTATTAAATTGACAATTAAAGCATTAAAAGCCCGCTAGGGCATGTTTATCATGGCCTTTATAGTGGCATTTTCAGGCTTTATTAACCCGGCAAAATTGGCTGCAATAGTCTCAAAATCAAACCTATGGCTAATATAATTTTCTGGATTTACCTGTCCTTTTTTCAGATAATGGATGACTTGCTCAAAGTTTGCTTTGCTGGCATTTCTACTACTAAGTAGGCTTGTTTCTCGTTTGTGGAATTCAGGGTGACTAAAACTGAAAGCTTCTTTTTGCAACCCAACTAATACATATCTACCACCATGTGCAAGGTATTGGAGGGCATTATTGATGGCTCCAAGGCTACCTGTAGCATCAATAATGACGGTGGGCATAGCTCCATTGGTTATGTCGGCCAATTTCTCAAAAGCCGCTTCTTTTTTCGGATTGATTAAATGGTCAATTTGAAATTTGTTTTTACCTACTTCTAGACGCGATTCGTTTACGTCCATTGCTATGACATTTGCGCCCGACAAACGGGCCATATCCATCAACCCCAAACCAATGGGACCTGCGCCTATAATCAACACATTTTCTCCCTCTTTAATAGCGGCTCTTTTCACAGCGTGTTCGCCAATTGACAAAGGTTCAACTAATGCTAAGGCGTCTAGGCTGAGACCTTCCGATTTAATGAGTGAATTAGATGGAACAGAAAGTATTTCTTGCATACCACCATCAATGTGCACACCACAAACTTTAATTTGTACACAACAATTGGGTTTGCCATTATTACAAGCAACACAATTGCCACAATTAAAATAGGGCAATACTGTAACAGTTTCGCCGCTTACAAAATCGGGATTATCAGTAGTTATAATTGTTGCGGCAAGTTCATGCCCCAATATTCTAGGATATTGAAAAAAAGGTTGCGTGCCATCAAATGCATGGATGTCGGTACCACAAATCCCAACACGTTTAATAGATAGTAAAGTTTGTCCGGGTAAATGTTTGGGCTCTGGAACATTTATATAATCAAAGCGTCCAGGCTCTGTACAAATAAGTGCTTTCATTTTTGAATATTTTAAGCATTGGCCAATGCTCGGTCAAGGTGTACATAGCCACCATCAACGTGAATAATTTGGCCGGTGGTATGACTAGATACATCCGACAAAAGGAATGCAACTGCATTGGCAATTTCAGTAGGGGTAGTCATTCTGTTAGCCAAAGGGATTTTACTGCAGATTTCTTTTAATTTTGCTTTAGGTTCAGACAAAGTTTGAATCCATTTTTCGTATGCAGGAGTATAACTTTCTGCAACAACCACTGCGTTCACCCGAATTTCATATTTCAATAATTCAACTGCCCATTCTCTAGTAAGTGCATTCCTTCCTCCGTTTGCAGCAGCATATGCAGAAGTATTACCCTGACCCGTTTCTGCTGTTTTAGAAGTAATATTTACAATAGCCCCTTTTGCTTTGATCAATGCTGGCAATGCGTGGTGTGCTAATAAATAATAGTGGATTAGGTTCTTGTGCAAGCTTAACATAAAGCGATCATAATCTCCGTGCTCCAATCCTACCCCATCATTCACTCCTGCATTATTTACAAGCCCATCAATGCGTTGGTATTTTTCTAACACAGCATTTACTGCTTTTGCCGCCCCCTCTGGATGAGTCAATTCTGCATATACTTGCCAAGCCTTACCACCATTGGCTATTAGCTCTTCCATCATCACGATATTGTCTGCTTCATTATGTCCGATGATGACGGGAATGGCACCCTCGTTAGCCAACACCCTTACAATTCCAGCCCCAATTCCTTTGGCACCACCAGAAACCAATATCACTTTGTCTTTTAAATTTAATTCCATAAAATAATATTTATAACCGATAAAAATCTATTGCATTATTTCCAAAAAATGCCGCTTGTTGTGAAATGGAATATTTGCTAAAATAGGTTTCAACAATTGATAACATCTCAGGGTATTCTGCAGCAACCAAACACACCGGCCAATCAGAGCCAAATAGTAACCTATCGATACCAAAAATGGCCACCACCGTATCAAGATAAGGGACAAAATCAGTTTGATCCCAATTAGTCCAATTGGCTTCTGTTACCATTCCACTTACTTTACAAGATACATTACTACATGCTGCCAAATCAATCATTCCTTGTATCCATCCTTCCAATATGGCGTCTTTAATGAATGGTTTGGCAATATGGTCAATAACAAAACGCTGATGGGGAAATTTTTTTACCAGTGTTAATGCAGCATCTAAATGTTTGGGAAAGATTAATAGGTCGTAACTATATCCAAATTTATCTAAGAGTCCAATGCCTTTCATAAATTGATCAGACAACATGAAAGAAGGCTCTTCTCCTTGCAGTACATGACGGAATCCTTTTAATTTAGGGAACTGTTGGTAATGAATTAGTTTTTCTTCCAGATTTTCAGCTTTTAGATCAACCCATCCCACAACTCCTTTAATCCATTCATGTTGACTAGCCAAGCTTAATAAAAAACTAGTTTCTGCTACACTCTGTTCAGCTTGTACCGCAACACATCCGTCTATTTTGGCAGCTTTTAATAAAGGATGCAGTTGATCTGGTAAAAAGTTTTGCCGAATTTTTTGCATTGAATCATCTATCCAATCATGTGTTATTGGATGATAATTCCAAAAATGTTGGTGGGCATCAATACGCATATTTTAATTACTAGGTTGTTCAAATGCTATTACTTTTTGTTTAGATGAACCCAGTCCATCTATTCCTAATTCTACCACATCACCCGGCTTTAAATAAACAGGCGGGTTCATGCCCAATCCTACTCCTGCAGGCGTACCAGTTGAAATAATGTCACCAGGCAATAAGGTCATGAATTTACTGATATAAGCCACCAACTGAGGCACATTGAAAATGAGGTCATCTGTATTGCCATCTTGAACAATGGTTCCATTTAAAGACAACCACAACCTCAATTGATGCGGATTAGCAATTTCGTCTTTGGAAACCATCCATGGACCAAGAGGAGCAAAGGTATCACAGCCCTTTCCTTTATCCCATGTACCCCCTCTTTCCAGTTGAAACTCGCGTTCACTGACATCATTGTGTAAGCAATAACCGGCCACATAATTTAGGGCATTTTCTTCTGATACATAACTGGCTTTTTTCTCTATTACAATGGAGAGTTCTACTTCCCAGTCTGTTTTTACAGAATCTCGGGGAATCATGATGCTGTCATTCGGACCTACAACAGCTGTAGTTGCCTTCATGAATAAAATGGGTTCGGTTGGTATAGCTGCATTGGTTTCTTTGGCGTGTTTGGCGTAGTTCAGTCCCACGCAAATAATCTTAGAAGGTCTAGCCACAGGGCATCCCAAGCGAATATCACTTGGCAATTCGGGCAAGCTATTGTTATGTTGGTGCAGCATCCATGCTAAGTGAGGCAGCCCTCCGTGTTCAAAAAAGAAAGCGTCGTAGTCTTTGATGAAACCTGAAACGTCGTAATTTTTTCCATCTATATGAACACCTGGCTTTTCTTTTCCTATTTCTCCGAATCTGATCAATTTCATTGCTAGTATATTTTAATATTTATTTGCTGAATTCTATGCTTTGATTATTTGAATACTGCTCTATTATTTATTTGAATGTTTATTAGTTCAATTGTATGATGGTATCTATCTCATCGAACTTGATACCGTCTAGATAAATGAATAAGCCTTCAGGAATTTGTTTGTATTTAATATTACCCTTCTTGCCAAATAATTCCGCATCAGAAACTTTCTGCGTTAATTGCGGAATAAAAATATAATTGCCCAGATTCTTTGGTTCTAATATGTGCACATACATGGTTTTATTTTTTGCGGTAACCACACCCCAGTCCTGCGCTTCTACAATATTTCCCCTTGTACCTATGATTGTCTTTTCATTTTTTTGCATCCATCTACCCATTTGAGCCAGTGTATCTACAAATTCCTGTTGAATAGTACCGGTTGGTTTAGGACCTACATTCAACAGAAAGTTGGCATTCCTACCTGCGGCGTTTACCATATAGTGAATGAGTTTTTTGGTCGACTTAAAATTCCTGTCTGTGATATTGAATCCCCAAGCGTCATTCATTGTTTCACAGGTTTCAAGCGGAAGTTCAGATATGGCCTGTCCGCCAAAACCGCTGGTATTTCTTCCAGGCAAGTCTTTCTCGAACATCTGAAAATCTTCTCCTTCAATTGGCGTTAAGTGGTGATTGTTTCCAATCAAACAAGCGGGCTGAAGTTTGTGAATCAGTGAATAAATTTCTCCATAATGCCAGTTAACTTTTGACTCCAATGATTTGTCATGATCATTGTCTAATTGATCCCAGTGACCATCAAACCAGATCCCACCAATTTCTCCATAGTTGGTAAGCAATTCTGTCAACTGCGCTTTCATGAATTTAATATAAGCATCCCAATTGCTTCTATCGGTCCTGCCTGTTTTTTTACCAGTCTTACCTGTTTCATATTGGTAGTCTGATCTGTACCAGTCGAGCAGTGAATAATAAAAAAATATTTTAATCCCTTGCTTATGACACTCATCAGCCAGCTGTTTCACAATATCTTTTCCGTAAGGTGTGTTCATAATATTCCAGTCGCTCTGCTTGGTATTAAAATTACTAAACCCATCATGGTGTCTAGTTATTAAAGTGATGTATTGCATCCCTGCATTTTTTGCGATAGCCACCCATTCTTTTGCATTAAAAGCAGTTGGATTAAATACTTGTTGTAGCATGGAATAATCCTGAAAACGGATATTCCGATTATTCATCACCCATTCTCCATGCCCTAAAACACTGGAAGCTCCCCAATGAATAAACATCCCGAATTTCATGTCTTGAAATTCAGCGCGAGCTTCGAGATTTTTCTTACTAGGCTGATAACCTTGTTGTGCAAGAACTGCAGAAGCAAAAAATAAAAAAACAATGGGAATAATTATTCGTTTCATATGATTTGATTGTGTACTTTTTAAATTAGTTGTTTAGTCTTAAAAATCCACCGTCTATTGGGTAATCGTTTCCTGTTATAAAACTTGCTTCGTTGCTACATAAGTATAATGCCAAAGCGGCAATTTCACCAACATCACCCATTCTACCGATGGGCTGACTCTTTGATAATTTCTCAAACATTTCAGCTTCTTTTCCTGGATAATTTTTTGAAATAAATCCATCTACAAATGGGGTATGCACCCTCGCAGGCGAAATTGAATTGCAACGAATATTTTGGTGCAGATAATCTTTAGCTACACTTAGTGTCATGGCAAAAATAGCGCCTTTACTCATGCTATAAGCAAAGCGATCGGGTATGCCAACATGGGCTGCTATTGAAGCCATATTTAAGATGACGCCTCCGCCATTTTCTTTCAGTTTGGGAATAGCAGCATACATGGCATTATAAGCACCTTGCACATTCACTTGAAAAACACGTTTAAAATTTTCTGAATCCGTATTCTCCAATTTTCCTACATGAGCAATTCCTGCATTATTAATCAATATATCCATTTTGCCAATTTTTTCAAATATGGCAACTATGGATTGTTGGTCACTCACATCACAGGCATGAGCATTGGCAACGCCTCCATTTTTTTGAATGATGCTGACTACTTCTTCTGCAGCAGACAGATTAAAATCTAAAATATGAATGCTGGCGCCTTGTAATGCAAACAATTCAGCGATGGCTTTTCCTATGCCGCTACCTGCACCTGTGATCACCGCTATTTTCTTATCTAAACTAAACATTGACATCAATTATATAAGTGAAAAAATCTCTTGCATTAACATCCATTTCTCACCGCTTTTGGCAAAAGGAAATGGCTGTTGGTATTTCCACATCAAGGTTTCCCATTCCTGCACTTTTGGATGATGATTATCTGCATTATTCTTTGCTTCAAAACTAAAATCGTCTTGCACTTCCATCACCATGAATAGCCTATTTTCAAGTCGATATATTTTCATATCGAGAATACCTGCGTTCTTAATACTTGCAAGAATCTCAGGCCAAACTTGTTTGTGCATGTGTTCGTATTCTGCTATGAGTGCTGCGTCATCTATGAGGTCGAGTGCTAAACAATATCTTTTCATGTAATGGTATTAAGCTTGTTTGGTTGTTGGTTGTACTTGGTGCCCTTTCCATCCAAAATAAAAAATCACCACAAAACAAAGTAGCGGAACAATATATCCCAGTTGAATATTTCCTGTTACATCACTGATATAACCAAGTACAGGTGGCAATAGTGCTCCACCTACAATGGACATGATGATCAAACTGCTACCCATTTCAGTATCTGATTCAAGGTCTTTGATACCCAAAGAAAATATGGTGGGGAACATAATTGACATAAAGAATGCGATGCCTATCACTGCATATACTGTAGCCATTCCAGTTAGTGTGATAGCCGCAATACTTAATAAAATACTGCATACTGAATAGATCGCCAATAGTTTTGGTGGAGCAATATATCGCATGAAAAATGTTCCAGCAAAACGCCCAATCATAAATGCCATACCGCAACCCCATCCCAAATAATCTGCGGCTTTCACTTTGTCTAATCCCGCAGATTTCATGGCAAAAAGGATAAAAAAACTAAAGACACAAACCTGTGCACCAACATAAAAAAACTGTGCCACTATCGCCCAACGCAAATGCTTATGACGGAGTGTGTGCATAAAACTTTTATTACCGTCGTCAATTGATTCTTCTTTGATGACAGGTAGTTTTAGAAAGGCAAAAATGATGGCTATCACTACAATCACTAATCCCATTACTAGATACGGCGTTTTAACACTAGCCGCTTCAGAAGCAAGTGCAGCTTGTCTTGCAATAGTTGACATTTGCTGCAAAGCCTCGTCGCTATTGCCTTCTACCAAAATCATTCTTGCGCCAATGATGGGAGCTAGTGTTGCGGCTAGTCCATTAAAAGACTGTGCAAAATTCAAACGCTGTGTTGCAGTTGCAGGATCACCCAATAAAGATGCATAAGGATTTGCGGCTGTTTCCAAGATGGTTAATCCGCAGGCAATCACAAATAAAGCCCCAAGGAAAAAAGAATATTGTTGTGTATCAGCCGCAGGAATGAATAAGAAAGAACCAATGGCAAACAAACACAATCCTGTGATGATGCCTGCTTTGTATCCATACTGCTTCATGATATATCCCGCAGGTATGGCCATCACAAAATAAGCGATGAACACAGCAGAATCAATGAGAGAAGATTGCAGGGTAGATAGACTAAACGACTTTTTTAAATGCGGAATTAAAATCGGGTCCAGGTTATGAACAAATCCCCACATAAAAAAAAGGGAAGTGATCATGATAAAAGCAAATTTTGTTGAACCGGCAACTTTAGTCATGGCAATTATTTCGTTTTGGTAAAATGAGCAATCTAAGGGAAAGTAAATAAAGGATTTATTCCACATCATAAAGTAAAATTTTATTAGGTGGAATTAATTGTGCAGATTTGTTGTAACAACTTTTTGTCAATTCTTAGCTATGATTCAAGTAATCCATCGCGCACTAAATATTATTGAATACGTTTCAAAAGACGGTAACAAGCCAAAGTTAATGGGACAAATTGCCAAAGACCTCGAACTAAATACAGCTACCTGTGCCAATATCATCAAAACATTGGTGGACAGGGGTTACTTAGAGAAAAGTGAATTGCAAAAGGGCTATCAACTTGGACCGCAATTGAAAGAAATTACGGGCAAACTACATCCCTATATCAAACTGATTAGTGCAGCTAAAATACAGATGGAAAACATCACCAAAGAAATCAATGAAAAATGTTTGGTGGCTGTTTTGAAAGGAAATAAGCGTGTAGTGATCTATAAAAATAACTGCCAACAAATGGTACAGGCCAATACGAAGGATGAGAAAAAGGCATATGATTCATCTACCGGGAGGCTATTGGTGGCGCTATTATCAGATGAAGCTTTGGATAAGTTTATACAATCATACGGTCTTCCTTCTAGTGCTATCTGGTACGATGCAGGTACGCCTGAGAAATTCATGGAACAGATTCGGCTGATTCGAAAACAGCAATATGCGCTCATTGAAGACAGTGTTCAAATTATTGGTATAGCTACACCAATATACCAAAATAGTGAAGTAGTTGCCAGTTTAAGCATCTACTTGCCAGCATTCCGTTTCAGCAATACCATGCGCAAGAAAATGATTCAATTGTCGGTTGCTGGCGCTAAATTGATTTCAGCACAGTTGGGTTAATCCAAACTATCCACCGATGCTTTTAGTAATCTTTCCAGTTTGTGTATGATGGCCTGTAATACATGACTATTGTTCATTTGACCTTCTACCAATTTCCAATCGAGTCGCTTATTTTTTAGCCCTTTTAAACGCAGAAAAGGGCGATTGCTCTGCAAAACAATGCTTCTATTTTTTCCAAATACTCGAATGCGCTCAATTTGTTCGGATTGATAAATCCTTTCTGCCTTCAAATGCAGGTCTTTTTGATCAAACCGAATACTAAAATGCCATTCCATTATTCAAAAATACTAAATTATTTAGTATTCCACAGTGGCATTCCTATCACAAGTAATGATTCCATCTGTGAGTTTTAATTCAGCCATTTGAATCACGCTCCTTTTTTCACCAAATGAGTTTTTTGGTGCGGGCTTGTCTTTTCGCCTGTCGGGGTGGGTAAAATAATAAATGTAGGCGTGATTGTTTTTGACGATCACATCAGCATGCCCCCCTATAGCTTGATCATCTGTTCCATTACCTGGCAATTCCAAGATTCTTTCTGGTTGTTTTTTCCAAACACTTAAATCGGTAGATGAATACACATCCATACCCTTCCAACTGTCTACAATCATAAAATACATG
>JANOYH010000292.1:0-2836 GCA_031428775.1 Bacteroidota bacterium | reverse complement strand
CACAGCACCATACTTGTTCAAAAACTTCTGACTATTCATTTCAGTAGTTGTTTTAAGCACAGATGAAGTTATTTTTCCTAAATAATAACCAATCATAGCACTAACTATTAACGATAGTAACGATATGATTGATCCAAATATAATACCTAGCACATATC
Source organism: Bacteroidota bacterium (assembly GCA_031428775.1). GTDB lineage: Bacteria > Bacteroidota > Bacteroidia > Chitinophagales > Chitinophagaceae > Sediminibacterium. Next base: position 2,678 of record JANOYH010000292.1, on the reverse strand, counting down.
CATTCACATACATCACTATGCTGGATGGTACAGGAAGTACAATGTCAGAAGTTAATACTACAAAACTGACTGCGGCATATGCAAATGGCTTTTTTGAAAGTCCGTTTAATAACTCAGAAAAAAAGGATTCTAAGTTGCTGAAAATTAAAAAACTAATAATAATAACAGTTGCAACCATTGAAAACTGAATCCAAATTTTTTTCACATCATTATTTTAAGTCTATAGAATTGTGTATGATATCAATAATTGTTAAAGATGATTCATTCACTTACCAGATTTATTCTTTACAAGATAAACTTGATACAATTTTGTATTAAGACTTGTTGGGTATATTTCACTTGATGTAGGCATTTGAGATAATATGCCGCCATACATCAACCCAATACTAGTACTATCTGAAGTGATCTTGCTATAGTCGATGGTTTTGTTGCTATAAATCAAATTTGCGGAAGGAATAAAAATAGCGTTTGCACCAATGAGCACTGGTAGCTCTGGATATTTTGGCGGGATTTGAATGTTTTGGGTCATTTTGCCATTCTGATAGATCATTTGTGTTATTGTTTTCACAAAGGGTAGTTTAGCTCCTTGGTCGCCATTTTCCCAGATCCCCGTTGATACATGATATTGATATTGACCAATGCCACCTAGTAAAACGGTAGTATTTGAATTGCTTGATACATCAAAAATGGAAATCATTGCACAGTCGTACTGATTTGTTTTTTGTATCATGGTATCTTGTATAGCAGAAATTGATTTCCCATTCATTGAAACATAAACAGGGTTTAGATAACCATCGTTTGTTGATGAGAATACGCCCCCGAATGCAGCTAGCATTACCTGATCTTTTGTTATAATTTCAGTAACAGGGAGGTCGCGCCTATGCAGCATTGTGCTATTCACATAAGAAGCGGTATCACTGATTATTCCATTTGTAACACTGAATGTTTTTACGGAAGATGTATAAATTCCAGTAGTTCCAATAGAATATATTTGATTGAAATTTTGTCCAAATGATAAATAAAATATATTTCCTTTTTTATATAATTCACCTCCTGTTACTTGTAGAATAGGAGAACTTGCTGTTTGAAGAATGGCTTTTTTAATATTGCCATTTGACATTTCAACTTGATTAATTAAAGATGAAATACTTAAAGTGACCATCTTATTAAAAGTATAGTTGCTCCTTAAATCTGAAGTATTTATTTTACCGAAACCACCTACTAGAAACAATGAATCTCCGTTTTGGCAGAACTCCATATTTGTTGAAAAAAATTGTTGCAATGAAAGGTCAATTGCATCCATTTTCATTTCTTTATAGGAATATGTAGCAATATCCAAAACAAACACGGAGGTATTTGCAAGCCTTGATTTAAATGCACTATCGCGTCCAGTAAGACCATGAAATCCTTCTATCCTGCCACCGATTAATACGATTTTGTTATTAAGCCTACCCCAAACAAAAGACTGCAAACCGGGTAATGGGTTGGGTAATTTGATTTCGTTCACACCTATGTAAAAAGAAGGTGCTGATTTTGAAATAACGGAAGACATTGTCAAATTTTCTACTTCTCCTTTTTTTATAGGGTTTTTACAACTTAGAATACTGCCAATAATGAATATGGAAAAAGCTAATGGTATCAATAGTTTCATTGTCATTAATTTTGGGGATTATTGAATGTGTCGGCCCATGCTTGAATTAATTGTAATTGAGCAGCACTCATTTCTCTAGATCGAGGCATATACATGATACTGGTAAAATTGCTCATCTGAGTTCTTTGAAGTATCATTCCCGCTGTTGTGCCATTGTTCCAGTTTGCTTCAGTGAAAGGTATTATATTTGCCATTACGGGATAGACCACATCATATAACTGAAAAATTTCATGGTACATGATTTCCCAAGTTGGGGCTTTATATCCTGGAAGGGTTTTATCGATATACTTACTGTAGTCTTTTGTTGGATGGGCTCTTAATACCACAAATGCACCTGTATCCATTATTGTATAATTATTATTGTTTACAAATATTGGAAACTGGTTGCCTGGATATTGTTGGTCGTATGCAAAATAATATATCGCATTGTTAGTAGTATTGAGCGGATCTGTTGGGTTGGCAGTGAGGTTAACAATATCGTTGTCTTTCAATGATAATTTCAACACATTATTTGGTGCAGACGAACTATCATTTCCAGCTTCAGGTACGGAATATTGCCCCATGTAAACTGTAATTGGTTTTAGAACTGGAATACCCTTTTCATAGATACGTAACCTGCAAGGAACCCTCGTTCCACTGCTAGCATAATAGCCCAGATTTGCTGTATCTCCCACGTTTGAATAAATACCCTTTTGATCTGAGGAGAACATATAAAGGCTTTCTTGTAAAATCAGTTTATCTGTTAGTATCAGTGGTAATTCTTGATAAACCTGTATATAATTATTTTGGATATTTTCTATCATTGTAGGGTCTTCAATCACCCAATCAAAAACGCAGCCTATTTGTTTTACTTGACTTAGGGGATAGTCGGTAGGGTTAATTTTGATATTGCAAATCTCAGCCGATTTAACGTTGCCATAGCGCAGGCTAATGGTTCCTACATCCATTGTTTCAAAAGATACCAGATCTCTATTTGTAGGTTGGGAATCTGGAATAGTATATTGAGGTGACATAGACTCGGGCCAGG
>JANOYH010000291.1:0-12966 GCA_031428775.1 Bacteroidota bacterium | reverse complement strand
ATGCCGAAAAGAATGGTTGGTGTAGTCAAGCCCCGATTTGGAATTTTAGTAAATACCTTGTGAATGAATCGGGTACGCTCACGCACTATTTTGCGCCATCAGTTTCTCCTTTAGACGCAACCGTGATAGAAACAATTGATTAAACAATGGGCCTATTTATTTTAAATAATTTGTGGTGAATCGAAAGAAACAAACTGAAATCTACAAAAGATGTTAACCAAAACACTCATAGAAAAATATTTTATAGCAGAGAAGCAAGAAAGTTTGTTATTCATTGTCATTGGTGTAATAGCAATTTTAGTGGCAATAATTGGCTTGTTCTATTTTAAAACTGCTTACTGGCGCGGAGTTGCCATACCATTAATCGCCGTGGCTATTTTGCAAATAATTGTGGGATATACGGTGTATGCAAGAAGTGATGAACAAAGGATTGATATGGTCTATAGTCTTGACATGAATCCCCAACAATTAAAAAAAGTGGAACTTCCCAGAATGAAAATTGTAGCAAAGAATTTTATCATTTATAGATGGGTAGAAATAATACTAATCATGATAGGTATAGGGTTATTTATTTATTTTAAAGATAATCCCCTAAAACTATTTTGGAAAGGATTTGGATTGGCATTATTCATTCAAGCTTTACTGATGTTAGGTGCAGACTTTTTCGCTGAAAGAAGGGCTGCCAATTATTTGTTAGCATTGGAAGCTGAAACAAGCCATTCCGTACCGAAATAAATTTCGTTGAATAAGTAATTTGGAATTATTTATAGGATCATCATAATCATACAACATGCGTAATAGCTTAATCATCTTCTTGCTTTTACTTGCATTTTCATGCAAGACCAATAATGAGCCAAAAGACCAATCATTGAAAGCGTATTTTAGTAATCATGATTCCATAGAAGCTGGCGGAGTGAAATTGATTCCGATTAAAACGCCTGTTGGCACATTCAATGTGTGGACCAAAAAATTTGGCAACAATCCCACCATAAAAATTTTGTTGTTGCATGGTGGACCAGCTATGACGCATGAGTATATGGAATGTTTTGAAACCTTTTTTCAACGACAGGGGTTTGAATTTTATGAATACGATCAACTGGGATCTTACTACAGTGATCAACCCAAAGATAGTAGCTTGTGGACTATTGAGCGATTTGTTGATGAAGTAGAACAAGTGCGCCAAGCAATAGGTGCAGATAGTAGCAATTTCTATGTATTGGGGAATTCTTGGGGTGGCATATTAGCCATGGAATATGCATTAAAATACCAGCATCATTTAAAGGCATTATTGGTAGCAAATATGGTTGCAAGTGCACCAGAATATGGAAAATATGCGAAGGAAGTTTTGGCCAAGCAAATGAAACCTGAAGTGCTTCTAGAGATCAGGACCATAGAAGAAAAAAAAGATTTTAGTAATCCTAGGTATATGGAACTATTGATCCCCAATTTTTATCATGAACACTTGTGTCGATTGAAAGTATGGCCTGATGGATTCAACCGATCCATGAAGCACGCCAATGCAGCAGTATATACTTTGATGCAAGGGCCTAGTGAATTTGGGATAAGTGGACGCTTGGCAAAATGGGACATCAAAAATCGATTGAAAGAAATTAGTATCCCAACATTAATGATTGGCGCCAAACATGATACGATGGATCCAAAAGCCATGGAAGAACAAAGTAAATTAGTGCAAAATGGACATTATTTGTATTGCCCCAATGGAAGTCATTTAGCCATGTGGGACGACCAGCAAGTTTTTATGAATGGCGTAATTCAATTTATTAAAACGGTGGATGAAAAAATATAATTTTCACCCTTACATTTTAAAAAACATAGCCATTAGAATAAAGAAAGTAAATGCTAATACGAAATAGGATTGTATCAATGAAACCGAATAAAACATTTTGGGGTTTATTGATTTTTGTCTTTTTTGGTTTATAGAATGTTGAATGGTTGCTTGTAATAGACCCAAAAATCCAACCGCCACCAGAAAAATACCAATCTCTCTTCCACTGATATAATCCATCAAATGCGTTTTTCCTTCTTCTGTTCTTTGCAAATAAAATCTATAGGAAGTAAAACCTAGTGCAATAAATGTAATGGCTGTCCTTAACCATGCCAACTGGAGTCTTTCAAAGGAGATTCTGGTACTTTCTGTACCCAAAACACGCAGTTTTTTTTTCTTTTTTTTCCGCTTTTTTAATGGGATCAGTTGATTTTTTAATAACTCCCATTGGCTTTTCTGTAACGTCCATAGTTAGGAAATTTAGGTAGCATTAATATTTTCCAATCTTAAAATAGCAAGAATTTGAATGAACACAAATTTAAATCTTTTTAATTCAAATCGAAGCTTTATTGCAGAATTTAAGTAATGCCCAATTTGCTATTATAGTATGAATATTCTATTATTATACGTATATTTAATTAAATTAACACACGTATATGACAACTAAATTGACGTTAACTATAGAAGAAGAAGTAATTGTTTCTGCTAAAAGGTATGCGCAAAAAAATGGGAAAAGCCTTTCCCATTTAGTGGAAAATTATTTAAAATCGATTAGCCATTATGATTCAAAAAATCTTGCAATTTCTCCAAAAGTTTCTAAGTTAATGGGTATTCTTCAATTACCTGAAAATTTCGACTATAAGAAAGAGTTGAAAAATGCAATATTTAAAAAGCATGGAAAATGAAACAAATATTTTTAGATACAAATGTGATAATTGACTTCTTAGCAAATAGGAGCCCATTTTCCATAACTGCTGCTCAAATTTTTAACTTATCGGTTATAGGGAAAATTAAACTGTATATATCAGCCGTTTCTTACAATAATATTTACTATATTTTGCGTCAAACGCTGTCCAATGTTCAAGCAATGAAGCTATTGAATGAGCTTTGCGAAATGACTGAAATTGCTGATGTAAACAAATCTACCATCATGCAATCTTTAAAAGCTGATTTTAAAGATTTTGAAGATGCTATTCAATATCACTGCGCATTACAAATTGGGAAAATCGACATTATTATAACTAGAGACACTAAGGATTTCAAAAAAAGCCAATTGCCCGTAATGAATCCAGAAGAAGCAATTAGTTATTTATTAACCAATAAAAATTAGGATGTTTTTGAAAGCTAGAAATATAATAAGGAGACTTTCTTACACCGGACATTTTTGATGATAATCAATCAACTCAATATTGAGTTGCTCAAATTCATAGCCTTTATAATATTGGTGCAATTCGTCCAATACAGCTTCTATTTCTTCAACTGTATTTAGCGTAACCAACCTTGCCCTGAATTCTTTGATATTGGGTAGTCCTTTTAAATAGTTGGTATAATGACGGCGCATTTCGTAAATGCCAGCAATCCCCCTCTTCCACTCAAATGATTTGTGTAAATGTTTTTTGCAGACAATTATTCTTTCCTCTAAAGTGGGTGGTGCCATCATTTCACCGTGTTCCATAAAATACTTGATTTCACGGAAAATCCATGGATAGCCAATTGCTGCTCTTCCTATCATAATACCATCAACCCCATATCTTTCTTTATACGCTTTTGCTTTCTGCGGCGAATTAATATCGCCATTGCCAAAAATGGGGATTTTGATGCGAGGGTTGTTTTTTACTTTAGCAATTAAACTCCAGTCGGCTTCCCCCTTATACAATTGTGCCCTTGTTCTACCATGTATGGCCAAGGCTTTAATACCCGCATCTTGCAAGCGTTCAGCTACTTCTTCAATATTCAGACTTTTATCGTCCCAGCCCAACCTAGTCTTAACTGTAACAGGTAACTTGGTGCTTTTTACCACCGCTTCTGTTAAACGGATCATCAAATCTATATCTTTCAAAACGCCCGCACCAGCACCTTTGCTTACCACTTTTTTAACGGGGCAACCGAAATTGATGTCTAGTAAATCGGGGTTTACAGTCTCCACAATTCTTGCACTCAAAGCCATAGCGTCTTCATCGCCACCAAAAATTTGAATCCCAATTGGGCGTTCATAATCGAAAATGTCCAGTTTCTGGCGACTTTTCATGGCGTCTCTAATCAATCCCTCACTACTGATAAACTCAGTATACATTAAATCGGCCCCATTATCCTTACAAACCGCACGGAAAGGCGGATCACTCACGTCTTCCATTGGAGCGAGTAATAGCGGGAAATCGGGTAATTCTATCTTGTCTATTTTAACCATTTAGCCGGTGATATTGCTTTTGAGCGGTTTGTATTGATTTCGGCCTGCCTTTTATCCTTTAACTTGTAGCCGCATTCAACAAAAATGCAAATTTACAGGCTTATTTCTAGTTTTATGCATCAAAGGCAATTCCCGCTCAGCTTTCCTTCACAATTTGCCTTGCTTTTAGGACTATTAGGGTTGGGTATGATTTTGGGAAATTTGCTGGTACTTGGGCTAGGTTCGGTCATTTTACAAGTGCCTGTCAACAAAGTGGCGGGTCTCTTAACGGGTTCTAAACACTTGCAAACCACAAGGTTATTAAATACGCTAGCCTCTTTTTTGGTATTTTGTACGCCGGCATTGATTTTGGCTAGGGTTATGGACAAAAAACCTTTTAAGCATCTAGGATTTGTTGGAAAATTTTATTCCAAGCAAACCATGTTGCTTGTTTTAATAGCATTTGCAGGCTTGATATTGAGTGGGGCATTGGGAGAAATCAACCAATTAATTCCACTTCCCACCAAATGGGCGGCCAAGGCAAAGGAATTGGAGCAGCTATATAAACAGTCCATGTTAGCCATGGCAACTATGAAATCCTTTAGTGACTACCTGATTGCTTTATTGGTAATGGCGGCGGCACCTGCTATTTTTGAGGAAGTTTTATTTAGAGGTGGATTTCAAACGATTTTTATTGGGTGGACAAAAAACGCTTTCATCGGCATCCTCATCACAAGCGTCTTATTCAGTGCCATACACTTTTCCTTTTATGGATTTTTGCCTCGTACGGCACTAGGTATGATATTGGGGTATGTATTTTATTATAGTCGCAATTTATGGTTGAGTATATTGATGCATTTTCTTTATAATGGGCTCATAGTAACGCAATTGTATTTAGCGGGCAAACAGGGTAAGAGCATTGAAAAAACGATGGATGAAAACATGCCCATCTGGTTGGGACTAATTGCAGTTATGGGTGTTATGGTATTGCTTCAACTATTTAAAAAAGAGTCTGAACAAGTCTTATCTTTAAGGTGCATTAAAGAATCCTCAGATGAATCAGTGGCAAAAGATTTTTAGTACGCGCAATTACGCAGAAGCAAGTATCATTCAAGGTTTATTGGAAGGAAACGAAATACCCGTGCAGGTTTTGAACAAACAAGACAGCAGTTATCTAAACTTTGGTGAAATAGAAATTTATGTGCCTACATTGTACAATGAAACGGCTAAACAATTAATGAATCAAGCTTTGTTGAATTAATTATAAGTATAGAATATGGCTTTTAACGTTGCAGCTTTTAAAACACGTGCACTCAGTGCTATGTTTTTTGTAATCATCATGCTTTGCGGGTTGCTCTGGAATCAATGGAGCTTCTTGGCTTTATTTACCATCATACATTTTGGGTGTTGGTTTGAATACAATCGGTTGATGGATAAAATTGATCCGCGATTTCTACAAGTGCCAAAGATCCTAAGGTACCTAGTGATGATTTTTGGCTATGCTTTGATGCTTTGGATGACTGACCCCATTGCCTATCCTGTAGGAAATTGGATGAGTTTAAAACAATTTGGAGGGTATTTGTTAATATCTACTGGGTTATTAGCATTGATTGCGATGGTGTATTATCGCAAACAATTGTATTTAGATACCCTTCTATCTATCGTTGCGGGCATCTTATATATTTCGCTGAGTTGGGCGCTGATGCTCAAACTACGCGGTAGGGTATCGGCAAGGTTTCAGGGCGATACGGGTTGGATTTTGCCTGTAATACTCATTGCTTCTATTTGGATTAATGATACCATGGCTTATATGATAGGTTCATTGGTTGGGAAACGACCCTTATCGACCATTTCACCCAAAAAAACTTGGGAGGGAACTATTGGAGGAGTCATTTTAGCCGTATTGATAGTAAGTTATGGAGGTGCTGCCATCTGGGACCTGCCTTTTAGGGCCTTGGTGTTGCTTTCATTGATTGCTACAGTAGTTGGTACATTAGGTGATTTATTAGAAAGCAAACTCAAACGAATGGCGGGAGTGAAAGATAGTGGTCAAATGATGCCCGGGCATGGGGGCTTCCTAGATCGTTTTGATTCTTTGTTGCTTGCTACTCCCTATGTTTGGATCATTGCTGACCTGTTTTTATAAATAGCCTGCCTTGTTTTTAAAAAGGAAAAGAACATCCTTTACATTTGCTGCTCAAAAGAAATAAAATGACCATACACAAAGAAGGATATCAAACCATTGGCATTGCCGCATTGGTTTTTGGATTGTTGAATTTAGCATCCTTTACATTTTTAAGCGCGTCATTTCCCTGGCTTGCGATTGTCCTGTTTTTTTTAACACTTGGAGTGTTCCTATTTCTGGTTTCCTTTTTTAGGATGCCCAATAGAGTGCATACCCTAAATCCTAATCAAATTATTTGTCCGGCCGATGGTAAAGTAGTAGTAATAGAAGAGGTTACGGATGTAGAATATTTTAAAGACAGAAGGATTCAATTAAGCGTTTTTATGAGTCCAGCTAATGTGCATGTTAACCGCAATCCAGTTGATGGCGAAGTAGTGTATAATAAGTACCACAAAGGAAAATACTTAGTAGCCTGGCATCCAAAATCGTCTACCGAGAATGAACGCTGGAGTGTTGTGGTAAAAAATCCGAAGGGTGAAATTCTCTATAAACAGATTGCTGGTGCACTGGCAAAAAGAATCTGCAACTATACCAAAGTTGGAGATCAGGTGAAACAGACAGATGAATATGGATTTATCAAATTCGGAAGCAGGGTTGACCTATTATTGCCACTCAATGCCAACATTCAAGTAGAATTGAATCAGGTTGTGAAAGGCGGCGTTACCGTTTTAGCAAGCTGGTAACAATTTTTTTTAAGAAAAAAGCTATATTTAACTTCTAAAATAAAACATATGAAAAAATTAATCGTATTGGCTACAGCGGCTTTCTTATTTACGGGTGTTGCTTTTGCTAATAACTGCGACAAATGCAAAAAAGATGATGGCAAAGAATGCAAAAAAGCGTGTGGTAAAGAATGCAAAGACCATGAGAGCAAAGAGGCTAAAACCACCAAAACAACCACTACAACAAAACCAGCTACAACTAAGCCCAAAGCCTAGTATTTAAAATGCTTGTTTTCCCATATGTAAAAAAGAGGCTGTCTCAAAAGGGGCAGCCTCTTTTATTTTAGAATTTGTTTTGAGACAGCTTCTTTGTTAAAAAAAATCCTATAAAAGCGAATAAAAGAAAAAATACATTTGTTAAAATAAAACGCTTGAGCTATTTTTATAATTCATAAAATAAGACGAATTTATTGGAATAAAGATCAAGTTATACTACCGCTTTTCTCCATCAAAGGAGGCAGTTGTAGTATATGTGATTTTTTTTCTGTTTTAAAGTCATTGCAAACCAAACAAACACCATATGAAACGATTGATTGTTACCCTTGTCCTGCTCTTTACAGTAAGCTGTTTTACTGAGCTGGGGGCCCAAACCAACCCTGTTGTTTACAAAGACTGGACCGTCTTGGGAGAATCCAAAACCCAAATTGATGTGTCTTACCGGGTATTGAAATGTTCCACTGTTCCACAGGTTCACCTTTTTCTTTTCAATGAAAACCCCAACGAGCAAACGGCCGATTTTGAATTAGAAATTACTGATGGCGCCACAGAAAACAAAGTGGTAAAACACATCGTGTTCAAATTAGAAAAAGGAGGCATCAGTCAAGCTAGTTGTATCAGTGTTGCTTCTTTGGATGCATTGAAAATTGACCTTCCTACTGGTTACAATCCCCTGACGGTCTCTTTTAAATTAACCTTTAAACAATAAACTGCAAACACATGAAAAAAGCTCTACACCTACTCACAGCAGTAATATTCTTTTTGGGTGTTGCCGTTGATAAGATACAGGCGCAATGCAATGCACCCATTGTCAATAATTTTTCACCCAATACGGGCTTTATTGGCAGTACAGTCACTATTTCGGGAGCCAATTTTGATGCCAACCCGGGCAACAATATCGTTTATTTTGGTGCCACCAAGGCGGTGGTTACCCAAGCAAGCTTTGGCCAATTAAAGGTTACGGTTCCGGTAGGTGCTTCAACAGCCCCCATATCTGTGACCAATCCTTGTAACAAAACAGCCTATTCTGCTGTTTCCTTTAATGGAATATTTTGCCCTACACCTATAGCAGCCCAAACCTATAATAATACCGCGTTTACCTTATCGGGTTATGGCGCATACAATATGCTCAGCCAAGACATGGATTTGGATGGCAAACCCGATGTTATTTCTGCTCGAAACGATGGCGGCATCACTATTGCAATCAACAACAGCACGCCCGGCAACTTGAATTTTTCAGCCTACAATTTTACCACAGGCAATGCCCAATCGATTTATGCAGCTGATTTTGATGGTGACGGGAAAAGAGACTTAGCCACTACTTATTATATTTACCGCAATACCAGCACTGGGCAAGGTAATTTCAGCATGACATACGCAACAGGCTCCAGCAGTGTATCGGGTTACCAAATTGCTGCAGGAGATTTTAATGGAGATGGAAAAATAGATTTGGTGGGAGAGCAGGGTAGCAACATGTGGATTGCCCTTAACACCAGTACGGGTCCGGGTAACATCAGCTTTGGAGGCAGACAGTTTTTAGCTGGAGTTGGTGCAACCTGTACGGGCATTCAAGTTGCTGATGTGGATGGGGATGGCAAAACTGATATCTTGGCCTCTCAAGGAAATGCCAACCGAGCGGTTTCTATACGTAATATCACCACCCCTGGCAGCAACACCATTACGGTTGAAGCGCCAGAATATTGGAGCACCAATGGTAATTATCCTTACCGTTGTCAGATTGCTGATTTTGACAAAGACGGAAAGATTGACCTGACTACTTGCAATTACAATGCCCCGGCTAATACTTGTATTTTTCGCAATACATCTACTGTGGGAAATATCAATTTTGCTGGATCAGTAAACTTAGCGGCTCCCCAAAATAATTACCGTATTCAAGTCGGAGACGTTAATGGAGACGGATTGCCTGATATTGTGACCAAGTCATTGGGTGTGAATGTGTTTTCTGTTTACCCAAATACCAGCACAGGACCCGGGTCTGTAACTTTTGGTACTCGGTATGATTATACGTCTTCAGATCGGGCAGAAGTAAGCGGTATTGTGATTGGCGACCTGGATGGCGATTTTGTGCCAGACATTGCTACCAGCGGAATCAGCAGTAATACGATTCGCTTTCACCGCAATACCAGTTCTCAACAAGACCTTACACCACCCACTGCTATTTGTAAAAGCATTACGGTTGCCCTGAGCCCTACTGGCACAGTGAATGTACTTGCCGCCATGATAGACAATGGCAGCAGTGACGCCTGTGGTATTGGTAGTCTTTTGATCAATGATGCAGCTTCTATTAATTTTACTTGTGCCAACATCGGACCCAATGCGGTTACCTTAAAAGTAACCGACCGGGGAGGTAATATAAGCACTTGTCAAGCCACCGTAACGGTTGCACCTGCAGCAGTTATAGTAAGTGGTCAAACTACTGTTTGCCAAGGTCAAACTGTTGCTATGCAAGCCAATTTGGGCGACAGCTATCAATGGCAAAAGAATGGCGTAGATATTCAAGGCGCCACCTTACAAAACTATACTGCTACCGTGAGTGGTGACTATTCTGTGAGTGTTACCAACGCTGGTGGTTGTTCCGGAACCTCGGCTCCCGTGACCATTACGGTTAACAACAACCCAACTGTAAATACAACGCCAAGCGGCAATGCTTCTTTGTGTAATGGTTCTTTGGTGCTTTCTTCTAATGAATCAAGCATCTACCAGTGGAAACTGAATGGCAATAACATTGCAGGCGCCACCCAACAAAATTTCAATGCCACAGCTTCAGGAAACTATTCTGTTCAAGTAATTGATTTGTTTGGTTGTTCTGCAACTTCGTCGAATATTGTAGTGAACGCAACCGACAATGTAGCGCCAACTATCACTTGCCCAGCCAACATCACGGTGAATACGGTGGATGCCAATGGCGCAAGTGCCACCTATACAACACCAACAGCCACTGATAATTGTTCTAGTGTCGCAGTATCACGTATTGCTGGTTTGGTTAGCGGATCAACCTTCCCAATCGGGGTCAACACGGTTACATACCGGGCTACCGACGCAGCAGGCAATTCTTCAGAATGTTCATTTACTGTTACAGTAGTGGGCATTGCACCTGCCATTGTATCTCCTGGAAACCAAACAGCTGTTGCAGCAATAGGAACCTGTGGTGCAGTGGTTAATTTTACTGCTACTGAAACAACTGGTAACCCTGCTTCAACCATTAGCTATTCACAGCAACCGGGTTCTGTTTTCCCTGTAGGTGAAACAATTGTTACAGCAACTGCAACAAATGTTGTGGGTAGATCAACCACTACATTTACTGTAAATGTAGCAGACAACGAAGCGCCAAAAATCGCTTGCCCCGACAATATCACTGTGATAGCAATCAGCGCCCTTGGTTCGCCTGTTCTCTATGCTGAACCTATCGCTAGTGACAACTGTTCAGGTGTAACGTTGTTGCGTATAGCAGGAGGCACCAGCGGATCCATATTCCCTCTAGGTACAACAACGGTTACTTATCGAGCAACCGATGGATCAGGAAACAGCACTGATTGTTCCTTTACTATAAAAGTTGTAGGCGTTCCACCTGTCATTTTGAGTCCTGGGAATCAATCGGCATCTGCAGCAACAGGAACTTGTGGTGCATCGGTAAATTTTGCCGCCACTGAAATTTTAGGCATACCTACATCGGTGATTAGTTATTCACAGCAACCGGGTTCTATATTCCCAGTGGGCAATACAATCGTAACGGCTACCGCCACTAATGCAGTGGGCAGTTCCAGTACCAGCTTTTCAGTAACAGTTACTGATAACCAAACCCCAACTGTGTTGGTGAATAATGTTGCTGTTACCTTAGTCAATGGTGCAGCCAGTGTAACAGCGGCCCAGATCAATAACGGCAGCTTTGACAATTGCGGCATCCAGTCTGTACAGTTAACGGGTAAAACCGCTTATACCTGTGCCGACCTTGGACAACACACTGTAACCTTGACGATTACAGATATCCATGGCAATGTGGCTTCAGCCAATGCTGTGGTTACGGTGAATGGCGCCCTCCCAACCGCCAGCATCAATCCTATTCCAGCCAACAATACCTATACCGGCGGTGTTCCTACCAACCTATACCTAGGTTATGGACCGCAAAGCCTGACTTTGCAAACCACTGCTACCGGTGGTGCGCCTTATAGCTACAGCTGGACAGGCAACGGTACATTAAGCAATACAACAGCAGCAAACCCTGTATTTACAGCTACAGCATCGGGCAGTTATACGTTTACCGTTACTGTTACCAATGTGAATGGTTGTAAAACCACGGCCAATATCTCAATTTGTGTTCGCGACATTCGGGTAATTGATGCAAAGGGTAATGGCAGTAGCGGCAAGGTTTACCTTTGTCACGTGCCTCCTGGAAACTCAGGCAATCCCCATGTTTTGTCCATCAGTGTGAATGCAGTAAATGCACACTTGACAGAACATCCAGGTGACCGTTTGGGTGCTTGTGGCATGCCGCCTTGTAGTATAGCTCCTGTTTCAAAAGCAGAAGTATTACAACAAATCCAATCTGTAAGCGTAGAAGAAAGAGAGGAAGTAAATGAACTGCAAGTGATTGCCAGCCCTAATCCAACCTCCAGTCATTTTGAACTGGTGATTCGTTCTCAGGATAAAATATCACCTGTTCAAGTTCGTGTAAGCGGCATGGATGGCAAAGTGTTGACTTCTGTTAGAACCAATGTGGGTCAAAAAGTAATCTTTGGTCAAGAATACAATAGTGGCGTTTATATTGCCGAAGTTATACAAGGCAGTAGGCGCAAAACGGTTAAATTGATCAAGAGCCGATAGTTAAAGCAAGCTTTAATCATTGTCCAAAGAGGCTGTCTCAAAAGGGGCAGCCTCTTTTGTTTTGTCTTTTTAACTTTTGACTATAAGATTGTCTCCAATTCTTTCAAATGATGAATAGTGTATGTGGCTTTAACGGTTGGTTCCACCCTCAAATGGTTGACAAAAATTGTGTCCAGTCCAGCATTGATGCCTCCTTTGATATCGGCGTCTTGATTGTCGCCTATCATAATACTTTCTGCTGCAGTGGCCCCAGCTTTCAAGAGTGCATATTCGAAAATTTCTTTATGAGGTTTGAGGCTATTACTGGCTTCAGATGTAATCACTTCTTTAAAATAACCACTTAGTTTGCTCTCCCTGATTTTATTGTGTTGAACATTTTCAAAACCATTGGTAACCAAGTGTAACTGGTATTGTTTATTGACCAAGTATTCTAGAATTTCAATGGTATAAGGGAACAGTTTTTTCTTGGTGGGTAGTCCTTCCAAAAATTGATGCGAAAGCTGTTTAGACAATGGCTCATCTGCAATTTTAAATTCCAATAGACTCAACCACATCCTTTTCCAGCGCAATTCTTCTTGTCGGATGAACCCCTTGGTATACCTGTCCCATAGTCGATGATTGTGGTAACTATATTGCTCAAAAAATTTCTCGAAGTCTGAAACGCCCCTTTCAGCTAATTGGTTTTGATGAAAGATCTCTTGTAAAGTTTCTTTTGAATTTGTTTCGAAATCCCATAGGGTATGATCTAGGTCAAAAAAGAGGTGACGATATTGCATGGGTGCAAAATACGAACTTAACCCAAAATGGTCGAACTTAGCAGGTAGAAAAT
>JANOYH010000290.1:0-10173 GCA_031428775.1 Bacteroidota bacterium | reverse complement strand
AGCCCAATTATATTGCTGGATCCTGCAAAACATTTGAAGGAGCAAAATCTTCTTTCTCCAGTTTGGTAATACCTAGTTGATCGCACCATCCGCAAAAGCTAGTATAGATTCCGTCTAAGGTCTTTTTTTGATCAGGTGTGAGTTCTAAAGCATGAGCTCGGC
Source organism: Bacteroidota bacterium (assembly GCA_031428775.1). Classification (GTDB taxonomy): domain Bacteria; phylum Bacteroidota; class Bacteroidia; order Chitinophagales; family Chitinophagaceae; genus Sediminibacterium. Next base: position 10,011 of record JANOYH010000290.1, on the reverse strand, counting down.
TGATGGTTCTGACAGGCAAGCCCCTTTTCGCCAAAAAGTATTTTGCACTCATCGGATAGGCTACGTGTATTAACGGATCTACTTTTATCAATTCTTGTTGTAACCAATCAACCTGTTCTTTTTTATCTGGATTGCTTGCATTGTTACACATCCATACTAAAATTTCTGGATAGAAATTCCCTGAAATAGAGCTCATACCTTTTGCTCCTTGACGGATTGAAAAAGCTGCATTCGGTGTATGTGCATCGTAAAACTCCATACCCGAACCACTTTTCTGCAATACTTCTAATTTTGCTTTAATAAATTCTTGTTGAATTGAAGTGTCTTTATGGTACACAAATCTGCCCGTGTCTAATAATGTTTTGAAAACTTGGGTAGATAAGATTCTCTTATAGGGTGCGGGGCATTCATACATGCCCATTGGAATGCCAGCAGTAAGTGATAAAAATTTGTTGAAGTTTTTGATGAGTATTTCATCACTATCATCAATATTCGCAAAATGCCCTGTAATCAAAATCACTGCATCAATTCCTGTTGCATAAATTTTCTTAGTAAAATCGGCTTTGTCTTCAAGTGTTAATCCGAATGAGCCCGTTGCTACAATGGGCACCCTACCTCTCACATAACGTACAATGAAACTGGTTAGTTCAAGTCTTTCATCCTCACTAATACTATACATTTCACTACTCAAACAATTGGCGAAAAATCCTTTCACTCCTGCAGCCAAATAAAAATCAATCAACGCAGCCACTGCCACAAAATCTAGTTTAGCCTTCAGGTTAAAGGGCGTGATCATTACCGGAACAAATTTCTTATCAATACTTGGCATAGTGCAATTTTACAGATGGAAAATTATTCTTTTTCCTCCTTTTTTAGAATGCCGTATTCTGTTATTCGCCTGTACTATTTTACTATTAGTTATGAAAAGTAGCAATCACTAACATTGTTTGATGTCATTAAGAGACCTCATTTAAAAATCCCCTAGGTGTATAAACAGGCAATATAGGTATACTTTGTTTTTGCAATAGCTTATCACGTGATATGAAGTAATCTAGTTTATGATGTATTGCAGTATAGTATTGCAGCGCATCTTTAATATCATTTATTTTTGAATGAAGAGCATTCAATACAATTTCATGAGGCAGGTCAATTACAGTTACATCTGCCATTAGGGTTAACAACAACTCTTTTGCTTTTGCATTACCGTACGCTTTGGTTAACCAGTAACCAACAATATGTACAATTGAAGGAGTGATAAAAGCTTGAATAGTTCCGTTTATTGCCAATGTAATAATTTGCTTTGACTGCTCATATTCATCGCGCTTTAATGTGAAGTCGAGTAATATATTGGCATCAAGAAATACTTTAGAAGCCATATTTTTTAGCATTTTCCTGATGGTATAAAGCCTTTAGATCTGCTCCTTCATCTATAACAGATTTTTCTAATTTATCAACCAGGTGAAGGATATTTTTGCGTTTTGCGGGCTTGGTAACAGTCTTAAAATAGCTTTCCACCAAATCAGAAACACTCCGCTGTTGTTTAGCAGCATAGCCTTTTATTTCTTCAAGTAAACTATCCTCGATTGTTAGGTTTAATCTAGCTTTCATAAATCAAATATACGCATATTTTTATTTTATGCGTATTAATATTTTGATCGAATTAAACTCTTACTTAAGATTAAAATACTCCATTTTTCGGTTTTAAACCATTCTTGAACCCTGTCAACAAAACCCCGACCGTAAAAATGGTTAAAGTACCAATTACAATGATCATATTCTTATGCATGGCCGATTTTAGATAGGCATATTCTGCTGGGATCAGGCTGGAAAAACTCATCCAAACAATCACTATCACTCCTACAATTACTGCGATAAATGCCTGCTTACTCTTGGCATGTTTGCTAATTAGTCCCAATAGGAATAAGCCCAGCATGCCTCCTGCAAAAATTCCGGACAATTCCCACCAAATATCCAAGATACTTTTAATGCCAATCATGGCAATGCCGGCTGACATACCAATGAGTCCGCATATGATTGTGGTTGCGTGTAAAATGAACATTTCTTGTTTGTCAGTACAGACTTTATTGAAATGTCTTTTGTAGATATCTTTTGTAAAAACTGTTGCTGAAGAATTCATCCCAGAACTGATGGTACTCATGGCTGCGGATAAAATTGCTGAAACAATCAAGCCAAGACAAACTGTAGGCAATTTGGTTACCATAAAATGTGGCATTACTTTATCGGCATAGTCAATCGGTTTCAAGTTTTTGATGAATTCACTGATTTGAATAGAAGTTGCTCCTGAGCCTAGTTTTTCTGTTGCGATTGCATTTTTTAAAGTTTGAATCAATTCAGGATGCAATTGATAATACGAAAACAATGATGTGCCGATTACAAAAAAAAGAAAAGAGGCAGGAACATATAAGAACACACAAAACCAGACCGATCTGATAGCCTGCTTTTCAGACGAAACTGTATGGTATCGTTGGATATAGTTTTGATCCATCCCAAAATTATTGAGGTTGATAAAAAAACCATACAAGAACACCACCCAGAAACCCGACTCTTTAAAATTAAATGCCGTTGTACCTAAACTGAATTTATCATTCGTTTTTGCAATGCTATAAATCTGCTCAACACCACCGGGCATTTCTCTTACTATTAAAAATACGATTAAGAGTCCGCCTATCGTTTTCAAAACACCTTGCACTACTTCAGTCCAGATCACAGCCTCAATGCCCCCCATTACAGTATACAAAATAATGCAGACACCCATGACAATCATAATGGAAGGCATAGAGAAACCCAATAGTGCATGTAACGTTAATGCCATTCCAAAAAATATAGAACCCATTCTTGCAAACTGTGTGAACAGAAAACAAATCACTGCATAGGTTCTAGCCCATGGCCCAAAACGACTTTCTAAATTTGTATAAGCAGAGATCTCACCTGTATTTCTATAAAAGCTCACAAAATATTTGGTTGCGATCCATGCAGCAAAGGGCATCGATAAGCTAAATACAAAAGCATTCCAGTTGCCTCCGAACACTTTTCCGGGAACACCTAAAAAAGTATTGCTACTTAAAAATGTGGCATAAATAGAAAGACCAATGGCCCAACCCGGAATGCCTCCTGATGCAGTGGTAAACTGTTTGGTGTTTTGATTCTTTTTTGAAAAATAATACCCTATCCAAACCATAACTAGCAGGTAGAGCGCAACAATGGCAGTGTCTAATAGAGGAATTTCTTTCATCAATTAATCTTCACTTGGCTTTGCACTAGAAACTAATTTCATTCCTGGCCATTGCTCATTGACAATTTCATTCTTGCCCATTTCTTTCAAGTCAATTTTTGTTGGATCTAATACCACATGTTTGATCCTTTGACGGCGCCATGTATACACAATATGCACCATGCCATCTTTTGTTTGAATCACTGAAGGATAGGAATACTGACTAATCGGAGAATCTTCTAACACTGCAACCGCAAACCATTTTTTTCCATCCATAGAAATCGCCACATTCAAAGGAGTACGCGCACCTTTACCATTTGCTGCATTTGCTGCCGGCTTTACATGATTATACACTAATAATTGTCTACCATCATTTAAAGTAACCGCATCAGTACCTGAATTGTTATTGGGCAAATTAGTTGCTTGCATTGGAAGCCATGTTTTACCTCCGTCCTTACTCCACGATTCATTGACGGTTCTATTCCTACTCCTGCACAAAACCTGCAACCATCCATTGTTATATTTCAAGAGACTCGGTTGTATGGCTGATACGGTTATTCCGTCATTGATGTTTGCAGATTTTGTCCAAGTTTTTCCATTGTCCTTCGTGTATTCAAAATGCACTTTCCACCCGTTTTTTTCGGTGCTAGAAGGACAAACCAATACACCATTGATGAGTTCGGGTTTGTTTTTAATGGGACCTAAAAATCCATCTGGCAAAGCTTCTCGGGTCGACCATGTATGTCCATTATCAGTAGATCGTTTCATCCAACCTGTCCATCCGGCAACATTTGGACCTATCTTATAAAACAACAACAATTCTCCACCCGGCACTTGATACAAAACAGGATTATAGCAAGGATACCTAAGTGTATCGTTCACGATTCCATCAGCTACTTTAACCGGACTACTCCATTTGTTATTATTCAAATGCGATACCCAAATACAAACGTCTTTATTTCCTTCTTTTGTACCTCCAAACCAAGAAGCCACAATGCCCTTGGGGGTTTCTACAATAGTGGAAGCATGGCTTTCAGGAAAGCTGGCTTCTTCAAAAATAAATTCAGATTTTTCCACTGCTTTTTTAAATGCTTTCTTCACCACAAAAGCATAGTCGCCAGAACCAATTTCTACTATCATATTGGTTTGGTCATAGCCGACTAATTTTATTGCAGCATTTTGAGTGTTGGAAACATGTTTAGATGCAGCATTATTTTTTGAATCAGAATTATTTTTCTCGATCAATTTTCCGCTTTCAAATAATTGATCTGCATAACTAGCAGGAATATATACAAATGCAGTGTTGTTTGCAGGCACTGAAATACTCCACTCAAATTTCTCTACACTATTTTTCCATTTGCTTTTGATTAAACCATGGATAGATGAATAGGTTACATTCACTGAATTTAGTCCGTCAATCATTGAAGGCTTCATAATGATATTCTTAAATCCGACAGCCACATCATCTGATTTTATTCCTCCCAAATTTTGGTACATCCAAGTAAGCAAATCGCCTAATAACATCACGTGGTTCTGTGAATTCATTTGCGGATTTGCAGTATTTCCATTCCATAATTCCCAAATAGTTGTGGCGCCACTTTCTACCATATAACCCCAGCCTGGGTAAGTTTTAGAACTGGCTATTTGATAAGCGATATCGGGACGATCATTTTCACTCAACCCACGCATTAAAAACTGACTACCAATTAAGCCCGTGCTAATGTGACCATGATTTTCAACCAATATTTTTGTAACAATCTGATTGAAAACTAACAACTGCATACTGTCTTGAACCAATCCGAATGTCAATGGAAGAAGATTCGCAGTTACGGTATTATTATCGTAGAGTTTTTTTGCTTTGTTGAAATATTTATTGTTGAAGGCAGTTTTTATTTGTGCATTTAAATGTGCCAGCCTTTTTGCATCATCGGGTTGATTCATCAGTATTGCAAACTTTTGTAAATACTGCATTAGCTTATAATAGTAAGCTGTTGCAATCAATCCGCCATTGGTAATTCTTGTGCTGTCTTTTGCATGGATTAATTCAAGTGATTCGGGAGGCACGCACCAGTCGCCATACTTGTCTTTTGTAATCAATCCTTCTTTCAAATAGGCAGTTTGAATATGCGTTGCCCATTTCATCATGGAGGCATAGTGTTTTTCTATCGAACTTTTATCTCCATATTGGTTGTACAACATATCAGCCACAGTGATATAAGTAGCGGGCCACGTGATATCATCTGTATAATAATTCCAAAACGCAGGAGCCACATCAGGTATCACTCCTTCAGCTGTTTGTGCGTCTTCAATATCGTTTAACCATTTGGCATAAAGGTTACCATTACCGAATAAAAAACTTTCTCCTAATGCACCCATGGCTCTGTCACCTAACCATGGCTGACGTTCATTTCTTTGCGGACAATCAATAGGCATTCCTTTATAATTACCTGCAATTCCCCACCATGCATTTTGATGAATTTTATTAAGTGTAGCATTAGAAGATTCAAATGTTCCTGTATTGGCAAGATTATCATACACCATTTGTCCTTCGAAATTTTTGATGTCAGGAACACTGGGATAACCCACAATTTCAATATATCTAAAACCATGAAATACAAATGTTGGATGCCAAGTTTCTACTCCAGTTCCTTTCAAAGTATAGATGTCGGTCACTTTAGCATCGCGCAAATTAGCCGTATATAAACTACCATCTTTTTGCAAACTTTCAGCAAAGCGTAATTGAACTTGCTTCCCCTTTTTGCCAGTCACTTTCATTTGCAACCAACCCACCATATTCTGACCCATGTCTAGTATATAGCCTTTTTGTTGTTTGACTAATTTAATAGGCTTAACAATCTGCATTACTTTCATGGACTCTTGCATTTGCGCAGACAATTTTCCATCAGGCGCTTCAACCATCTGTACTTGCATCCATTTGCTGTCGTTAAATCCTGTACTATTCCATCCTGTTAATTCTTTGTTGGCATCATATTCTTCACCATCGTATTCATTATTTGATCTAATGGGCCCATCGGTAGTTAGCTTCCATGTTTCATCAGAAACAATACGTTTACTAGAGCCATCTGTATAATCAATATCCAATTGCAGCAATAGTTTGGGATAGCCGAATGTGTTGATTTTTTTAGGCTTGTAGTCTTGTCGCATCGTAAAAAATCGACCATTACCCAACACAGTACCTATTGCATTCATTCCTTTTTTTAATTCACTACTTACATCATAGCTATTATACAAAACAGTTTTTCGATAGTCCGTTGGTGCAGGCGCCAAAACTTGATTGCCCATTTTTTTTCCATTGATATAGAGTTCATAGAGGCCGAGTCCGCTTACATAAATCACCGCTTTTTTCACCACTTTATCAGAAACAAATTGTTTGCGCAAATAGCGAGCCGATAGTCTTGAAAACTGTGTAACGCTATCCCAGGCAAAAGCGCTATCCATTCCGATCCACTTGGCTTTCCAATCGTTTTTTGAAAGCAATCCCATCGTGAAAGTGGCTGGCTCGCTCCAGTCTGAAACCCCTTGACTGGTGAAAGATTTAATTTTCCAATAACAAGTTTGATTAGATAGTAAAGGACTTCCTTCGTATTTGATATGTGTGGAATTTTCTGCATTCACTTTTCCAGCATTCCAAAGGTCTCCTTCATTTTTTGCCAACTTTTCTTTGCTCGATGCCACTAAAATTTGATACGCATTTTGCAAAGTATTTCTTATGTTGCTTTCTAAACGCCAACTAAGCCTTGGTTGCAAAACATCTATGCCAAAAGGATTTTTCAGCATTTCACAAACAAGACTTACCGCTTGAATGCTACTATTCTTTGTGGCAACTTTCAGCTTTACTACATCTTTTGATGGAGGACTGACCTTTGTTTGTGCATTCACAGAAAATGCCAATAACATAGCCAAACACATTCCAATAGATACCCGATAATTTTTCATCAATGTTGTTTTAAAAGTATTAGTTACCCATGAAATTGAAATACAATACCAGTTGCTTTGCGCGTGCTGGATCTTTTTCATAATCATAAAATATATTCTTCATGCCCATCGGGCCCGTTGTTTCATTGCGTTGCGTTTTGCTGCCAATGCTTGCTATGCCTTGCATAAAAGAAATGTCCCCTGTAGGAAATAAGGGTTCATAATTTTTCCATTGGTCCGTTTTAAATGCCGGTGTAAACAATCGCATGAAAACGTCTTCGTCTTCTGTGACAACGGTAATATTTTTTCCTGTTGTCAGCAATTTACACCAATACAAATTGGCATGATAGCCTTTGAATTCAGGGTAGTTCCATGACTCTCCTGTTTCTGTATTGTTATATGTTTTATTCCAAACGCCAAGACTTCCACCTTTCATTCTATTTTTCCAAACACGATACGGGCCTGTTCCTAAATACTCCACTCCTTTTACCATTTGTTCAGGATAAGAGAAATTCACTCCATCAAATACAGTGAAATAAGCCGAAGGAAAATAGTTGGTCTTCATCTTAATCCAACCACTTGGATAGATCGTCCATTGCAAAGTGTTATAGCTTTTCTTTCTATCAAAGCTTGATTCAATTACCAAATTTTTTCCTTCAAAACGATAGTGAAAATTTTGAAAATTGTTTTCTCCTTCTTGTAAAACTGGGCCATGATTAAAAGGAATGAATGTATCCTTTTGTTTTACTTCTAACAATAATCCAGAAATTTTATGAATAACAATGCTCAGATCTTTTATATGAATTTGATACACTGAATCCTGTTCTTTGATTTGTGCAGCTGACTCTCCATCAGTTTGTATCATTTGTGCAGCTAACATTTCGGGCTTTGTAATTGTATAGCTCCATGTAAATAATTCCTTGCCGTTGGGGTCAGTTGCTTTTACAAACAAAACATCAAAGGCTTGCCAATTCATCGGTAATTTCAATACCAATTTTCCTTTATCAAAAGGTTTTATATTGGGTGCGATGATTTTTCCATTTACGGATTTGATTGGCTCATTAGCAGATATTAATTTTTCACTTACTTTTCTATTGGCACCATTGAATCGCTTTAATTCCCAACTAAAGCTGCACTGATTTATGTTGGTAAAATTATATCGATTTTCAATATTGAATTCGCCATTGAAGTCTTTGGATATTTCTCTTCGCTCAATATGAACAGGGCTCCAAATTTCTTTGATAGCAAAATAAGATCCTTCTTTTTCGTGAAAGGGACCAACTATTCCATCAGCACCCCTAAATGCATCAGTATCAAGCTTTCCATTTTGATCAGTACGAACAACAGCCTCATCCGCAAAGTCCCATAGAAACCCACCGGCAGAAAGTGGGTTTGCCAACATTGCATTCCAATAGTCTTCTAAACCTGCACCATGTCCACCATCAAACCAACCGTGTAAAAATTCTGTGGGCAATAAAATATCATGTCCATAGTCATAATTACCAATTCCATAATTGTATTCGCGATAGTGTTGTGTTTCTATTCCTCCAAACAATTGCCATGGATGCACCACAGGTCTTTTTTGTATATCAAATTCTGTGAAGAGATGGTCTAATTCTAGATTGTGTCCACCTTCATTTCCATTAGACCAGAACACAATCGAAGGATGGTTTCGATCATTGTCCATCATTTCTTTCAACAACTTCGTTCCTGTTGGTGTATCATAGTTACCATGCCAACCAGCTAATTCATCCATCACATATAAACCCATGGAATCACATACATCCAAGAAATGTGCATCAGGCGGATAGTGGCTCATTCTCACCGCATTCATGTTCATGTCTTTCATCAAACGAACGTCTTCAATGCTCAACTCCTTGCTAGTTGTTCTGCCTGAATTTGGCCAGAAACTATGGCGATTAACACCTTTGAATTTCATCTTCACTCCATTCACATAAATGCCATCGCGTTGTTTAACCTGAACTGTTCTAAAGCCGATTTTCTTTTCTACCTGGTGTGTCAGTTTTCCATTCTTGTACAAACCAAAAACAGCTTTGTATAAAATGGGTGTTTCAGCTGACCATAATTTAGGTGTGATAAAATCATTTTCAATTACAATGGAACCATCTCTGTTGGTCAAATTTTTTGTAACCAATGGACCAAATGGCTTGCCTGATTTGTTAAACAATTGAAGTCTAATTTGTTCATTTTGAACGTTGAATTTTTCAAGTTGAACATTTGCAGTAAAATGACCATTTGCCATTGCATTAACAGCAACTGATTCAATATGACTAGCAGGCAGTGCCTCTAGGAATACTGGCCTGAAAATGCCCCCGAACAACCAGAAATCACCTTTTCTCTCTGCCTCATTCACTGATTTATTTGAGCTATGTTTTGAAACAGTTACTTCAAGTACATTTTCCTTTCCAAATTGCAGCAGCTTACTGATCTCATATTTAAATGTATAGAATGCCCCTTGATGAATCGGCCCTGCAACAGTTCCATTGATACGCACTTCTGCATCTGTCATTACTCCTTCAAAAACCAAGTTGATTTTCTTTTCTCTCCAAATATTGGGTACTTGAAAAGAATATCTGTATAACCCTTGTTCTTTACCTCTAACACTGTCTTTGGCAAATCCATAATCATATTTCCCAAACCCTTGCAATTCCCAACAAGAGGGCACAGGAATCGTTGTCCATTTTCCGGCATTTTTTCCTGCAATACATAAGAACTGCCATTGCACTGTATTTTCTTTTCCCGAACCGGATAGCATTTTTATTTCGGTTGCTTGTGCATTAAGACTATTCCATCCGAATGAAATAAAAAGGATCCAAAATAAT
>JANOYH010000289.1:0-13804 GCA_031428775.1 Bacteroidota bacterium | reverse complement strand
ACTTGCAACGGCTTTTTCTCCAAAGAGCTCTGATAAACGACCGTCTGCCAATCGCCTCAACACTTCCATCTGAAATAATCGATCTTGTGCGTGAATAAAACCAAAAGCATAAAACAGATCCTCTTCATTCTGTGCATAGATATGCGGAATGGCATAGTTATCGTACAATACTTCAACTTCTGATTGGAGTCCGGGTAATTGCAAGTTTGCTGAATAATTAGGTTGTAAGGACCTTAAATAAAAATAAGCGCCTCCTGAGATTAGCACTATCAACAGCAATAAAACGATCAGTATGCGTTTCAAAATTTTCATAACAAACAATTATTGTAGTAAGATAAAAATAAATATTAAACTTCGTGTATGAATTCAAATCATTTTGAAGTTTGGTTTAAAGTTGCTGTTACATTTATAGTGTTGCTATTAACTAATGATTTGATCAGTCAGACCAAAGAACCAAAAGTTGTATTTGTAATAGCTGATGGTATTCCAGCCGATTTGATAGAGCGAACTGCCAAACCAAATATCGCCAAGATTATTCAGCAAGGAGTTTATAAACGTGCTTATGTAGGGGGTATAAAAGGAAGTTATAATCAAACCCCATCGGTTTCAGCGCCTGGATACAATAATTTAATCACAGGAACCTGGGCTAATAAACACAATGTTTACAACAATAGCATCACTGCACCAAACTACCATTATTGGAGCATTTTCAGGTTGTTAAAAAACCAATATCCTCAAAAAAAGACAGCCATTTTTTCTACATGGAAAGACAATAGAACCAAATTAATTGGTGATGGATTAGCAGAAGCTGGAGGATATAAAGTGGATATTGCTTTTGATGGATATGAATTGGATACTATTAGGTTTCCGCACGACAAACAAGCTGATTATATCCATCTAATTGATGAGTTAGTTGTTCATCAGGCGGATAGCACCATAAGGGCATCTGCGCCAGATTTAAGCTGGGTGTATTTAGAGTATACAGATGATATGGGCCATAAATACGGTGATGGAGAAAAGATGGAAAAAGCTATTGACTACTTAGACATTCAAATGGGAAAATTGTGGGAAGCCATTCAGCATCGCCAGAAAAACTACGCTGAAGATTGGTTAATCATCATTACTACCGACCATGGAAGAGATGCTGTAACAGGCAAGAATCATGGCGGACAAACTGATCGGGAAAGAACAACTTGGTTAGTAATGAATGCTAAAAAAACGAATGCTTATTTCAAAGAAAATGAACCTGCTATTGTTGACATCCTCCCGTCTATTGCTGGATTTATGCGAATTGATATTCCAGAAGAAAATAAACATGCATTAGATGGTGTTTCTTTTTTAGAACCGATTTCTATTTCGCATCCAATGTTGTTAGTAGAAAAAGATAGCCTAATTATTCAATGGAAGTCATATGAAAAAAAGGGACAAGTAAAAATTTTGATATCTACTAGCAATCAATTCAAAGAAGGCAAACAGGACAAATTTCAACAAATTGCAGGTATACCCATTGCCAAAAATCGATTTGCCATTTCGCTTAAGGAATATGCTGCACCCTATTATAAGTTCTTACTCAAAGGAGTAAAAAACAATATTACTTCGGAAATAACTATAAATGGGACTGTTTTAACTAAGTAATTAATATAATTGCCAATACTTACAGTAAATTGTCATAATAAATGACGATTTGATGGACTTTTTAAAAAATATTAATGAAGAGCGACTAACTGGCGTAGCTTTTAAAACCCTAAGTCTAAAAAAAGGCATTATTCGAATATTGGATCTGCAAGAAAATGCAACCATTGCAGATTTTGGCAAGGCACTACATATCAGTACCCCAAAAATTACTAGTACAGTAAATGAATTGATAGAAGAAGGTTTGATCATTGAAATTGGAAAAATAGAAAGCACGGGTGGGCGAAGGGCAAATGTATATGGTCTGGGAACTGAAGCTGGATTTTTTATGGGTGTGGAAGTAACCAAGTTTCATATTACGATAGGGCTCATGGATTTCAAAAAAAAGATGGTTAGGGTGCAAGACCATATTCCCTTTCAACTTAACAATACAGACAGCTCTTTACAACAATTGATTCAAATCATTAAGGATTTTATACAAAACAGCGATGTTCCTGTTGAAAAGATCTTACGCATTGGAATAAATTTAACAGGCAGAATCAATCATGCTACAGGCTATAATTACAATTATTTTCATTTTACACAAACGCCACTAGGAACAATTATAGAAAAAGAAACAGGTATCAAAACCTATATTGATAACGATTCTCGCGCTATGGCATTTGGGGAATATTGTTGTGGCGTAGTTGAACATGAAAAGAACATTCTTTTTATCAATCTCGGAAATGGTGTTGGCCTTGGCATAATCATCAATGGTGAAATATATTATGGCAAATCAGGTTTTTCTGGCGAGTTTGGTCATATTCCTTTTTTCGACAATGAAATCATTTGTCAGTGTGGTAAAAAGGGTTGTCTTGAAACAGAAGCATCTGGATATGCATTGGTAAGAATGATACAAGAGAAATTGGAAACAGGCTATGGTTCCATCCTTTTGAATAACCATAAAAAAATCAAAGACATCAGTTTGGAAGAGATTGTTGCAGCTTGCAACCAAGACGATATGTTAGCTATTGAATGCATGGCTACCATTGGCGAAAAACTGGGTAAAGCAATGGCATCATTGATGAATATTTTTAATCCAGAATTAGTGATACTAGGTGGATTATTATCTACTACCAATGAATATTTGCGCTTACCCATTCAAAGTTCACTCAATAAATATTCTTCTAGTTTGGTCAACAATGATACTCCCTTAAAAATTTCTAAACTTGGCCAATCTGCTGGAATTATGGGAGCCTGCTTACTTGTAAGAAATAGTATTCTTTAAAAAATTGATAGTTACAAATAAAAAAAGTAGCAGAAATCCCTTTCCGCTACTTACCCTTGAACCAACAAAAAAATCTTCGATCTATTATTGTTGTATAACCATTTTCTTAGGAAGATATTTAGCGCCTTCTCCTTCAATTGTAAGGATATAGACATTTGTATTAATTGATTGATTCAGCTCAACTGCAATTTTGTTTTCACCTTTGACCACTTGAAAGTGCTTAAGGTACATCGGTTTACCAGTATTTGCATCAATCATCTTAACGGTCATTACTAAAGCTTTCTCTGATAGAAAACTTGCTGTAAACCTACCTTTTGAAGGGTTTGGATATAATAGAACATCTTTTATTTCAATCGTATTATTTACGGTAACTGCTTTTTGTTTTGTAAATACTATACTACTTAAACTAGCACTGATATTGGTTGACTTACCCGTACCAACTTCAAAAGAAAATATAGCACTAGTAAGGTCATTCGGATAAAACAAAGATTGGTTGGTACTAGATTTGAATTCATCTAAATTAATACTGTATTCTTTTCCTTCAATACTCAATGGTAAAAAATAACTGTATTGTTCCGCCCAATTACTAATGCCATTCTTTATTAATGTAATTCGAAGGTTCGCTCCAGATGCTGTTGCTTTGAATTTTAAAGTTTTATAACCAGTCAAATCAAGCTCTGCTCCTCCTCCTTTTAATAATTTATAAATGGAAACATACTCACTAGTAGTAGCAGACATTTGTACGTTTCTAAACAATGGGATATCTCCTGTAGGTATATTTGCAATAGCCGCATCGTTTGAAATAGTAAAGTTTTTTACTACTGTTGTTTGCTTATTATAATCTACATTCCAGCTTCCATCTGCCATGAATACAACGTCTTGTAACTGATTGTTTATATACAAACTGATGGTTGTTTCATAAGTATCACTTACTGGAATATTTATTGTATATTTTCCATTTACTGAAATGCTAATGGGTAAATTTCTTTTAGTAATTACGGTACTATTCTCATTTAAACGTTCTTCTAATTGAATAGAACCACTGGATATTCCATTTAAATTGTTCAATGATAATTGTAAATTTGTTCCTTCTCTTTTACCAGATACAATATACGTTTTGGGGAGTGCCACGGTAGTTGCAATTGTATTGATTGGCATAATGCTTTTTAACTTACTAACTATTTCAAGTGCCATATCAACACAGTAATAAGGTGCAGCACCCCAGATCTGGTAGTTATACAGGGTATCTTCAGCAATGTAATTTTGATTTAGCCACTGACTCTGAAAAGAAAAACTATTTCTCCCTTTTTTCTTACCCACTGTAAAACTCATGGCATATTCAATATTGCCTTTGGGCTGCAATAATGTGTATCGAACAAAATTGAGGTTGTTGATGCTAAAGTTTTCCATTCCCATTAACTGAGCACCTTTTAATCGATCGCAAACAGGTTTTGTATGGTCGTACATGGTTCCAATGGTTTTGGTGGCAAATGCTACTGCCCGGCACTCTTTATTGAGGGTAAAGTCTACCGAACGAACTTCCACTGCATTGGTAATACTTGTAATATCAGAAGCCGTACTTACAAATGCCATATAACCTGGATCTATCATTTTTGTTGGCATGATATCCGCTAAACTTAATGCTGAATTGGCATTCAAATCATTCACACCGTTCCTGATTGTTCCGCTTTGAACCTTTGGCAATTTTGTATAGTCTAATGGTCCCTGAGTGCTATTTACTGCACTACTAAACATCCGCTTTGCCACAGCATCACCTAAACTTTTACTTTCCAAACCGCCCGTATTTCCAGAATAAGAAATACTACCGTCGTTTGAAAGTGAAGGTATACTGTCCATATTTTTTACATTCGAGATTGGATTTACAGAAACATAAAAAAGTAAATCATTAAAATCTTGATCACTGCCATAACCATCCCTTCGAATGTCTTCAATACCTATGACGAATTTTTGAATGCTTTCATCATACAACATCACTGTATGTTTTCTCAAATCTGCTGTTGCCTCTGGATTAAAACGACTATCTGTAAAAATGGACCATCTGCCCGCAGTTACCGTGTTATTGGAACTATTCCAACCATCTGCTAACAGAACAAATCCTATTGAAGTGTTTCCAGGAAAAGTTCCGAGCAATACTTTATCGCCAACATTCATACCTCCACCATACCCGCTTTTTGATGCGTTAGGAAAAATAACATGAATTTGTGCTGCTGTAGGTGCTATAGTTAATGGAGAATTGGTTGGATAAGTATAATATCCTAACACATTCAAATAGGAAGCTCCCTCATCTACAAAACTTACCCAAACCGCTGAAGATGCTGAAAGAGAGATTGTTTCTGGTCGGCCCGCCGCAATCAGCCTTGGGTTATAAATAGGAATTGGCCTTGATTCGGGCAGTGTAGCAGCTATATTGTTCCTGCCAGCTATAGAAACATTGTCGGCTGGTAAAACTAAGTAAGTTGGACGTCCATTTGCTTCACTAGTGCCCATTAATTGGTACTGAGCAAAAGCCTTATTAGCTGTGACAAAAAAGCAGGTAAAAACAATGAATTTGAGTAGAAAATGTTTCATAATAACTGGTTAAGGGTAAAACCATCAAAATCGAGAAAAATAGTTGCTGTTGGTTTGTACAAAGCTCTCAGTGGGATTAGTCTGAGTTTGTATGTGGGCTGTTCAAGTTTTTGTAGTTGAATGGCTTCACGTAAACCTTCCTCTTCTTACTTTTCTTTTAAACTTTTTTAATTTTTTGTTGATAGATCAAAAGTACCCAAAGCCCTTACCCTGCAGAATACAAGGCTGTTTGTATATTGGTATTAGGACACTTGTTTTGTGATTTTATTAAGGAATTTTCTCGGGGAAAACACTGATTTTTCATTGAAACTGACACGTACAGGTATAGTTACTGTGGCGGTATACCAACTTCTTTGTATATTTAATATGAATAAAAAATGAATACTTAAAGTCATGATTAATGAAGCACCGCAGAAGATTAAAATAATGCTTGCAGACGACCACCCCTTATTCATTGAAGGGCTTAAACTAATGTTAGGAAAAGAACCCGATTTTGATTTGTGTGGAATTGCAAATAATGGTAGAGAGGTTTTAGAAATGTTACCTATTTATAAACCAGATCTCATTTTGTTGGATATCAATATGCCAAAAATGAATGGGCTTGAAACCATCAAGTACATCAAACAATCATTTCCCAACATTAAAATAGTAATGCTTTCTGGATATTTCGACGAAGCCATTATTAAAGAGGCAAAACTGAAGGGTGCAAATGGGTACTTATTAAAAAGTAGTCAGAAAGAAGAATTAATTCAAACCATCAGGATGGTTTATTCAGGCGGCTTATTTACAACACCACACCAAGCTGAACCAAGTGTTGATGAATTTGCTGCCATTGATAAATTTGTACAACAATTCAACCTAACTAAAAGAGAAAGAGAAATTATTCAATACATCAAACAGGGGCATACCAATCAAGAAATGGCACAAAACCTGCACTTGAGTGTATATACTGTTGAAACACATCGCAAAAATATCATGCACAAATTAAAGCTGAATTCTCCTGGAGCTTTAATGAAGTTTATTGTAGAAAATCAGATTTGATTTTTCAAGGCCCCCAAGCCATCTGCCCTAAAAGCTTTCCCCCCCCAAGCTTTTTTCTCCCTGATTTTAAACAATTGCAGAATTTTTTGTCCCCTTCAATTTTTTTGAATAACAATTGCCATTAACATTCTATTTTTTTTCTAACAACCATTCTTTTAATGCACTAAATGAAGCTTGCATTTGAATGCTTTGTTTCTGTTTTGAAAACAATGGTTGAACGGAAGCAGGAATGTCTATTTGTTTTTCGATTGCATGTTCAACTGTTTCAGGAAATTTTACTGGATGTGCTGTTTCTAATATTAAGCCTTTTTTATGGGGATTTTTTGTAAGCCATTCTTGCAGGGCATAATAAGCAACAGCCCCATGTGGGTCTAATACATAATGGTCTTGTTGAAAAACTGCACTAATTGTTTTTATGGTATCAACATCGCTAACAGTAAAACCGGTGATAGTGTCCTTTAATTGCTGATAGTTGTTTTGAAATAATGCTAAAATACGAATGAAATTACTCGGACTACCCACATCCATTGCATTACTGATGGTAGGCACGGCTATTTGAGATTGATATTTTCCTGTGCGCAAATATTGTGGTACCGCATCATTGACATTACAAGCAGCAATAAAATGTTGCACTGGTAAACCACTAGTATAAGCCAATAAACCAGCACAGAGGTTTCCAAAATTTCCACTTGGCACAGAAATCACTGGCGCTTCATCGCTAATCTTGAGCCACTGTTGATAGGCGAAAAAATAATAGAGTTGTTGTGGTAACCAACGCGCCACATTAATACTATTGGCAGAAGTTAAATTTAGCTGTTCATTTAAATCTGCATCCATGAATGCATCTTTTACCATTGCCTGACAATCATCAAAACTGCCAGCAACTTCTATTGCTTTTATATTTAAACCACAGGTGGTTAATTGCAGCTCTTGTACAGGGCTCACTTTGCCAGATGGATACAAGATCACTACTTCAACTCCTTTCACTCCCAAAAAACCATTTGCCACTGCACCTCCGGTATCTCCAGAAGTGGCAACTAAAACGGTTATTTTGTTTTGCTGATCCTTAGAAAAATAGCCCAGACACCTACTCATAAACCTTGCACCAACATCTTTAAACGCCAAAGTAGGACCGTGGAACAATTCCAACGCATAAATACTATTGTTCAATTTTACTAAAGGGAATTCAAAATTGATTGTTTCAGTTACAATAGCATAAAGGTCTTCCTTACTAATACAATCTCCAACATAAGGTTGCATAATTTGAAAAGCCAAATCAGCCTTAGAGATATCTCCTATATTAGAAATGAATTGTTTATTTAATAATGGAATTTTATCAGGAAAATACAATCCCTTATCAGGTGCTTGTCCTTTTATAGTAGCTTCTCTAAAATCAACAATGGGTGATTGACCATTTAGGCTATAATAATTCATTTAGTCAAAATAATGTTCAGATAAAATCATTAATCAACAAATCGAACTCCCGTTTGATTTATTGTAGTTACATAGGTATGGTGTTCTAGTCCTAGTTTTTCATAAATCTGGTGCATCACTTCTGCAACAGTTGTTGCCGTAGCTGTTGATTCACTTAGCATAAAAATGGATGGCCCAGATCCAGATATCCCACCTCCTAAAGCACCTGCTTCTTTGCTTTGTTGTTTAACCTCATTAAAACCAGGAATCAAAATACTTCTTACGGGTTCAATTAACACATCTTCTAAAGAGCGACCGATGAGTGCATAGTCCGATTTCAATAAACCCGCAACTAAGCCTGCAATATTCCCCCACTGTTTTATGGCGTCTTTCAACAATACTTTTTGTTGAAGGATTTTTCTTGCATCTGAAGTACGTACTTCTATCTGTGGGTGTACAATACTTACATATAATGTAGGCGCTGTAAGTGTAATAATGTCTAATGGAAAAATTGACCTGATTAAAGTAACGCCACCATAAATGCAAGGCGCAATATTATCAGCATGTTTTACGCCGGATGCCAATTTCTCTCCATTCATTGCAAACCTTACTAGGTCTACTTTACTAAAATAATCTTTCAACAATTTATTGGCAGCAACTACCGCACCAGCGGCACTTGCTGCGCTTGAACCAACGCCACTACCTGGTTTGATATTTTTACGAATGGTCATTTCAAATCCAATATGATTGGGTAGCTCTTCCATCATACCCAATAATGCAGCACCGGCTACATTTTCTAATGGATCTGTTGGAAGATTATATTCGTCGTCATTAATGATGGTAATACCAGGTGTTTCTTTGAATCTAATTTGCATCTCATCAAAGGGATCATTCACAGCAAAACCCAATACATCAAAACCGCATACCATATTTGCAACGGTGGCAGGCGCTTGAATTTTTACCAACGCGTTCAAATCTATTTCAAAATGATGTTGACTTATTTCGTGTTTCAGATTTTTCATGTTTCTTCTTTAAAATGGAATTATACCCTAGCAACACGAATAATATCAGAAAATACTCCTGAAGCAGTTACATCGGCTCCTGCACCTGCGCCTTTAATGACCAATGGTTGCTCTGGATATCTTTCTGTATAAAAAAGTACCAGATTATCCTTGCCATATAAATGATAAAAATCTGAATCAGCAGGGATATGTTGCAATCCTACTGCAGCCTTTCCATTTTCAAAACTTGCTACAAATTTTAATTTACATTTTTTTGCTGCCGCTGTTTCATAAATTGCTTTAAAGTGATGCTCTTGTTTTTCCATTTCCCTATAAAAATCTTCAACAGATCCTTCAAAACAGGATGCAGGTAAAAAATATTCATTACTGATATCTTCCATCTCCAATTGTTTACCAGACTCACGAGCCAGTATCATGATCTTCCGCATCACGTCGGTACCACCCAAGTCTAATCTAGGATCTGGTTCTGTATACCCTTCATCTTGGGCCTGTTTTACCACGGCTGCAAATGGTTTTGTACCATCATAATGATTGAATACAAAATTCAATGTACCTGATAATACTGCTTGAATTTTGGTAACGATATCACCACTTCGCATCAAATCATTAAGCGTACCAATCACTGGCAAACCTGCACCAACATTGGTTTCAAACAAAAACATGGCATTATATTCTCTGGCTTGGTGTTTTAGCTGTTGATAGGATGCATAACTAGAAGAACAAGCTATTTTATTACAAGCCACAACTGAAATACTTTTACCCAATAACTTACTATATACCGAAGCCACCTCTGCATTAGCTGTAACGTCTACAAATACACTATTCCTTAAGTTGAGTGTTTTGATGTTTTCTACAAACTGGTGAATGGTTCCCAATGGTGCGGTTAACAAAGCTGCTTTCCAATGTTTCAACTCAATACCCTCTTCGTTGATCAAAATATGTTTGCTATTGGCCAATCCAACCACTCTTATTTGTAATCGAAGATGCTCTAATAAATAGGCTTTTTGTTTTAGCAGTTGAGATATCAACTTTCCCCCTACATTACCTGTTCCAGCCACAAAAATATTTAATTGTTTAAAAGTTGTTTCAAAAAACTCTTCGTGCAATACATTGATTGCTTTTTGTACATCTGTAGAAGATAAAACAGCAGAAATATTTTTCTCTGAAGAGCCTTGTGCAATGGCGCGAACATTAATTCCATTTCTGCCCAATACTCCAAACATTTTACCGCTAATGCCGGGATGGCTTTTCATTTGTTCCCCAACCAATGCCACAATGGACAATTCTTTTTCCACTTTCAATGGTTCAACTTTACCTGTCTGAATTTCGTAACTAAAAGCAAGGTCTATTGCTCTTTTAGCTTTTTCAGTATCTGCATCATTGATACCTACACAAATAGAATGTTCAGATGAACTCTGCGTGATAAGAATTACATTTACAGTTTCATTGGCGAGGGCTTCAAATAGTCGCTTTGAAAATCCGGGAATCCCTACCATGCCACTACCTTCTAAACTCAGGAGGCTAATTTTATTAATAGAGGAAATTCCCCTAATAATATTTTCAGTTATTGCAGATGTATTTTCTATGAGTGTTCCAAATTCATCTGGTGCAAAAGTGTTCTTGATCCATACTGGAATATTCGCACTCATTACTGGTTGAATAGTGGGCGGATAAATAATCTTTGCTCCAAAATGCGACAACTCCATTGCCTCTTGATAAGAAATTCTGTTAATAGGTCTTGCATTATTCACTAACCTTGGATCAGCTGTCATCATCCCACTTACATCCGTCCAAATTTCTAATACTGAAGCATTCAACGCTGCCGCAAAAATTGCTGCAGTATAATCAGAACCGCCTCTTCCCAATGTTGTTGTGTGCTGATGATGATCGCTTGAAATAAATCCAGGCACGATATACAATGGAAAAACATGTGTTTTAAAATAACTGTCGATATTTTTATTGGTTGTGGCAAAATCCACCGCTGCATTACCGTGATTAGAATTGGTAATTATTAGGTCTCTTGCATCAACCCATTTTTGTTGGTCTTGTAGTGACTGGAATTTAGCTGTAATCATTAAAGACGACAACATTTCTCCATAACATACCATTCTATCCCTTGTACGATCAGAGAGTTCACCTAAAAGAAATACGCCGTCGCTGATTCCTTCCAGTTCGTTGAACTTTTGTTTCACCAAACTAAGTGTTGCACTCTGTTGTTGTATAGGAAGTAATTCACGAACCGTATCTAGGTGTTTCTGTTCTAAGGATTTTAATATTTGTTGATAGTGTTCGTCGCCTTTTTCTGCAAGAGTACCGATATTAATCAAACTATCTGTAACTCCGCCCATAGCAGAAACCACTAACACAGTTGGACCTTTTTTAACAGCGTCCAAAACAATTGCCACAACCTTATTCATGTTCTCGGCGTTTGCTACAGAGCTGCCACCGAATTTTAATACTTGCATAGTAGTTTTTTCACATCCCCAAGGGAAAGATTCATCCAATATTCTTATCAATCAAATCAATTCAAACATCACTACGTTTTAAGGTTAGGATACCGTACTGATCGTTTTCATATCGGTCATAGCCCTGCGCAGTTCAGCACCCACTAATTCTACTGGATGAAAGCGAATTACTTCATTAACTGCTATCAACACTTTATTGTCAACGCCAGCGTCTTTGCCTGAATTGAAATTGGTACCTATAATATCGGTAGTTACTTTTTTCATGAACGCTGCCAACAATGGTTTACAAGCATGGTTAAATAAGTAGCAACCATATTCTGCGGTATCAGAAATAACACGATTCATTTCAAATAATTTTTTACGCGCAATAGTATTCGCAATCAATGGTGTTTCATGGAGCGACTCATAATAAGCGGACGCTTCTTTTATACCAGATTCAACCATAGTTTCAAAAGCCAGTTCCACACCTGCACGTACAAAAGCAACCAATAACAATCCATTGTCGAAAAATTCTTGCTCTGAAATTTTCATCTCTCCTGCAGGTGTTTTTTCAAATGCAGTTTCACCAGTTGCAGCACGCCAGGTGAGCAAGTTTTTATCATTATTAGCCCAGTCTTCCATCATGGTCTTAGAAAATTCACCACTCATGATATCATCCTGGTGTTTTTGAAATAAACTGCGCATAATATCTTTCAATTCTTCCGATAACTCGTAGGCTTTGATTTTTGCAGGGTTCGACAAACGGTCCATCATAGCGGTAATACCACCTTGCTTTAAAGCTTCAGTAACTACTTCCCAACCGTACTGAATTAATTTAGACGCATATCCTTTATCAATTCCTGCTTCAATCATTTTATCAAAAGAAAGAATGGAGCCTGTTTGTAACAACCCGCATAAAATGGTTTGTTCGCCCATTAAATCTGATTTTACTTCAGCTACAAAAGAAGATTTCAATACACCTGCTTTATGTCCGCCTGTTCCAACACAATAAGCTTTGGCCAGTTCCCAACCTTTTCCTTCTGGATCATTTTCTGGGTGAACAGCTATCAATGTAGGAACGCCAAAACCTCGTTGATATTCAGCTCGTACTTCTGAACCTGGGCATTTTGGTGCAACCATGATTACCGTAATATCCTTTCTGATTTGCATACCTTCTTCTACAATATTAAATCCATGTGAATATGATAAAGTAGCAGATTGTTTCATCAAAGGCATAATAGCTGTTACTACAGATGTATGTTGTTTATCTGGAGTAAGGTTAATTACTAAATCAGCCGTTGGTATTAATTCTTCATAAGTACCTACCACAAAATTATTTTCAGTAGCAGATTTCCATGATTGGCGTTTAGCTTCTATTGCTTCTTTTCTAAGTGTGTAAGAAACGTCTAAACCCGAATCGCG
The DNA here is from genome assembly GCA_031428775.1 of Bacteroidota bacterium. Taxonomy (GTDB): domain Bacteria; phylum Bacteroidota; class Bacteroidia; order Chitinophagales; family Chitinophagaceae; genus Sediminibacterium. Next base: position 974 of record JANOYH010000289.1, on the reverse strand, counting down.
TAAATTTAAACCTTGGTTTAGACCTTGTGCACCACAACCAACCACTACAATTTTTTTTCCTTTTAATTTGTTAACGCCATCAGCGAATTCACTTTTGTCCATGAATTCACAAACCCCTAACTGATTCAGTTTTTCTCTAAGTGAAAGCGTGTTAAAATAATTTCCCATTGTCTTTGTTTTTGTTTGTTCTTTTGAACTTTCTGTTTGTTTATAAAATAAGGTGATCTAATATTTAATTGATGTATTACAGTTACATGGTGAAAACCTCATTTTGTTTGTCGAGGAACTCATTTTCTATTTGTTCTTCTCCAGGTTCTGTTTCTTCAAACTCTTTTAGTTTTTCATGGAAACCATTACTGGCTTTAATGATAGCCACTCTTGCACTTCGCACAAATTCTATCAATCCAAAAGGTGCTAACACAGCAACTAGGTTATCTGTTTCTTCACGGTGTCCACTGGTTTCAAAAATGGTATAGTCTTTTCTAATCACCACAGCACGAGCTCCGTGTTCACGCAACAATCTTTCTACTTTTACTTTCTCTGCAATCTCATCAGTTGAAACTTTGTATAGCGCTAATTCCTGCCATATAATTTCATCATTAGTATTATAATAAGCTTTCAACACTTCTACTTGTTTCTCAATTTGTCTAGCCAGCTTTCTTACCACTTCTTCAAATTCGTTGATAACAATGGTAAAGCGGTGAATGCCCTCTGCTTCTGAGGGCGAAGTATTGAGGCTTTCAATATTGATTTTTCTTCTACTAAACATAGTGGCAATCCTAACCAATAAACCTATATGATTTTCGGTATAAACTGTAATGGTAAATTCTTCTTTATGCATAACCAACCCCAAAGGGTATTTAAATGAATGATGTTAATTCTATTTCAATCTGATCTCACTTACGCTGCAACCCTGTGGTACCATAGGGAACACATTATTTTCCTTACCTACCATCACTTCAAGTAGATAGGCC
>JANOYH010000288.1:0-10358 GCA_031428775.1 Bacteroidota bacterium | reverse complement strand
CAAAGTGCCGTCATGTATGAAGGCAATGACGTCATTGGTGGAGGTATCATTCAAAGAGGTGAATTAATCCTTTCTTAACCCGAAGCCAGCATAATAACAAAGTTAAAATAGGTATTCAGTGGGCTAGTAAGCTGACTATTTTTTTCGAAACAAAACTGCATACATAGTATCTGCTTTTTGTTCATAGCCTTTCAAGTAAATTTCTGAAACAATTTCTAATTGATCATTTTCAGCAAGTATAAAAGCTGTATTGGCTTCATTCTCTTGTGCAAAAACAGAACAAGTACTGAATAAGAAATAGCCTTCATTGGCAAGTAAAGGAATGGTATTGTGCAAGATTTTTTGTTGCAAATGAACAAAATCTTTTAAAGTAGATTCTTTGAAAAAAGACAATTGTTCAGGCGTTCTACACCAAGTACCACTTCCAGTACAAGGAACATCACAAAAAATAAGTTGGTATTTTTTGGGGGGTAGTCCGGGTTTGTCAGAAGAAAGATCTGTAACTATAGGATGATATTTGTGTATGCCTGCTCGTTGAAATCGATGCGATAAATTGTGCAAAATACTATGGCGAATATCTGACACTGTTATATCCATTTCACCAATTATATCTTTGGCCAGTATAGTTTTACCACCGCTTGCTGCACAGCAATCCCAGAAATGAATATGCTTGGGTACATCCCATTTAACGAGCTTTAATAATTCCGCTATTTTTTGCGAACTGGCGTCTTGTACAATCACTTCTGTATCCAATTCAAGCACTGACTCCAATTTACTTGCATTGGGTAATGCCAAACAACTGCTTGAAATTTGCTTGAATAGAATTTGTTGATCAGCTAATTTTTGAATGGTTTGTTTTTCTTTGCCAGGCCTCAAGCGCAAAAAAAGATCTGGCTGTATTAAAAACGAATGTGAAAACAGCTCTTGATCTAACCCTTTTCCTAACAAGGTTTTCCAAGGAAACAAATCTTGAATGTTAAAGCTGGGAAACTCTTTTTCTACAAAAGAAATTTTTTCTGCAATGCTTTTATGCCAAACTTCTAGCCAAGAATGTTCAAATAATAGTTGCCACCCTTCAGATGAATTGTTCAATAAAAATAAGGCGATGCGTATTTTTTGCTCTGGCAATAAATCCTTTCCCGCAAAACCAAGTCTATAATAAGCATAGCAAAACTGGGTAATATTTCTACGATCTTTTGAACCAAATTTTTTATTTGATGAAAAGTGATTTTTCAGGTATACGGCCATAGGTACTAAGCCATCATAAGCCTGAATGATATTGATAGCTGATTGTAAGTGTTGGTTTAGATATTTCATTTCTTGGAACTGGATTACAATTCCAATAAAGTTTTAACGGGGTCCTTGCCCATTAATAAAAGTTCAGGGTTTTCCAACAACTCTTTCACACGAACCAAAAAGCTTACACTTTCTCTTCCATCAATAATTCTGTGATCATAACTTAAAGCGAGGTACATCATGGAACGAATTTGAACTTGTCCGTTTACTGCCATTGGTCTTTCCTGAATTTTGTGCATGCCTAAAATAGCACTCTGCGGAATATTAATAATAGGCGTACTCATCAAACTACCAAATACACCTCCGTTTGTAATGGTGAAAGTTCCTCCTTGTAAATCTTCTGCTGTTAACTTACTATCGCGCGCTTTGCCTGCCAACACAATAACAGACTTTTCAATTTCTGCCATGCTCAAGCTTTCTACATTTCGAATAACAGGAACTGTTAATCCACGTGGTGTACTCACCGCAATACTGATATCGGCATAGTTGTGATACAATAGCTGATCTCCATCAATATACGCGTTAACAGTAGGCCATTCACCAAGTGCTATGGCACAGGCTTTTGCAAAGAAGCTCATGAAGCCAAGGTTAACACCATGGCTTTCCTTGAACTTGTCTTTATATAGTTTTCGAATATCCATAATGCGCCCCATATCCACTTCATTGAAAGTAGTTAACATAGCGGTGGTGTTTTTAGATTCCACCAACCTCCTACTGATGGTCTTGCGCAAACTGCTCATTTTTTCTTGGCGAGTCGTTCTACTATTTAGCGCTTCGCCAGCGAATGATTTCTTACCTGGATGATTCAACGCTTCCAATACGTCTTGTTTCATAATTTTACCACCAATTCCAGAAGCATGGATACTACTTGGATCAACTTTTTTATCGGCAATGATAGCTGATGCAACAGGTGTTGCTTTGATATCATTGGGAATTGAAGCAACTGCAGCTTGTGATGTTGGAGCTAAAGTACCCGCATTGAAAATGGGCTGCACTACATTTTCAGCAATAGGCGCAGTGGGCAATCCCTCAGGCTTAGCGGCAGTTTCATCAATCTTTGCAATTACGTCGCCAATTAACAGTGTATCTCCTTCAATAGCCACTCTAGTGAGTGTTCCAGCCTTTTCTGCATTTACTTCAAAAGTTGCTTTTTCACTTTCCAATTCGGCAATGACATCATCACGATGTACGTATTCGCCCTCTTTTTTTGTCCATTTCAACAGCGTTACTTCACTGATAGATTCGCCAACTGTTGGAACTTTAATTTCAATCATATAGGTAGTTTCTTAATAGTTGATTACTTAAATACTAAATGCCATTTCAATTATTTCTGATTGCTCTTTTGCATGAATTTTTGCGTAACCCGTAGCAGTTGAAGCACTAGCATTTCTGCTAATAATGCCATAATTAATGGTTTTCAGATTCATTTGCAAAAATGATGCTGCCCCCATATTCAATGGTTCTTCTTGCACCCAGAACCATGTTGCTTTCTGGTATTTTCTATGCAATTCTTCTAGTTGTTGTAAGGGAAGCGGATAAATTTGTTCCAATCGAATAATAGCAATGTCTTGCCGATTTTCTTTCCTTTGCTTTTCCGCCATTTCAAAATAAAGCTTACCAGTGCAAAACAATACTTTCTTAACCTCGCTAGGTGTCTGTACAAAATGGTCGTCAATCAATTCCTGAAATCCCCCTTTTGTAAATTCATCAACAGTACTGAAACTACCTGAATAACGCAGATTAGCTTTAGGTGAGAAATTAATCAAAGGTTTTCTGAACTGCCAAGTAAGTTGCCTACGTAAAGCATGAAATAAATTTGCAGCTGTTGTGATATTGGTTATGACCATATTCAATTCAGCACACATTTGAAGAAACCGTTCCAATCTTGCACTACTATGTTCGGGACCTTGACCTTCATAGCCGTGTGGCAACAATAGCACAATTCCATTCATCCTTTGCCATTTCTGTTCTCCTGCAGCAATAAATTGGTCGATCATAGTTTGTGCCCCATTAGAGAAATCTCCAAACTGCGCTTCCCATAATACCAAAGCATTAGGGTTGGCCATAGCATAACCATATTCAAATCCTAAAACACCATATTCGCTTAATAAAGAATTATAAATCCTGAATTTTTGTTGATCGGCCTGAAAATGATTGAGGCGATTATATCCTTTATTGGTTTCTTCATCACGCAACACGGCATGTCGGTGCGAGAAAGTTCCACGTTGCACGTCCTGACCGCTCATACGAACCAATTTATGGTTCACTAGTAATGAACCATAAGCCAAAAGCTCGGCAGTTGCCCAGTCAATTTTATTTTCAACAGTTAATAACTTCACTTTATCGTGCATCAATTTTTCCACTTTTTTCAAAGGCTTAAAACTTGCAGGCCATTGCATTAATGCATCAAATAATTTGCGTAATTCCTCTTCGGTGATTGCCGTATTGGGAGAATTTACAAAATCGGCTTCTGTGGCCTTGCGCAAACTTTTCCAAACCAATTCAGGCGGCTGATATTTATAGGGTAAAGGGTTTTGTTTAATTTCGTCCAAACGCTCCTGCAAATCGCTCCAGAATTTTTGCTCCATTTCCTTTGCCAATTCCCTAGCATCTGGTTCCCCATTATTAATCAAGTGCTGGGTATAGATTTCGCGTGGGTTTTGGTGATGGTCTATCAGTGCATATAATTGGGGTTGCGTGTACTTGGGATCATCCCCTTCATTATGACCATGTTTTCGATAGCACACCATGTCTAAAAAGATATCGCTATTGAACTCGTGTCTGTATCGAGTGGCAATTTCAGCGCATTTTACAACGGCCTCTGCATCATCTCCATTTACGTGTAAAACTGGTGCTTGCACCATGGCTGCTACAGAAGTGCAATAGTCGGCACTTCTTGCATCATCAAAGTCTGTGGTAAACCCTATTTGATTATTAATGACAAAGTGGATGGTTCCACCAGTATAGTATCCCCGAAGATTACTCATTTGTAAAACTTCATAAACTACCCCTTGACCAGCTACAGAAGCATCACCATGTATTAATATGGGTAATATTTTATCGAAATCGCTTTCGTAAAGTACGTCTGCTTTAGCCCTTGCAAAACCTACCACAACAGGATCAACCGCTTCTAAGTGCGAAGGGTTGGGCATCAATTTTAAATGAATTTCTTTATTATCCATAGTCATCACCTCACTACCATAACCCATATGGTATTTCACGTCACCACTACCCATTGTTTGGTCGATGGTAGCAGTCCCTTCAAATTCACTAAAGATTTGTTCATAGGTTTTACCCATGATATTAGCCAATATGTTTAGCCTTCCCCGATGGGCCATTCCAATCACCACTTCTTGTACTTGGTTATTTGCAGCTGTATTGATGATTGCATCAAGGGCTGCAATAGTAGTTTCCCCACCCTCTAGTGAGAACCGTTTCTGACCCACATATTTGGTATGCAAAAATTTTTCAAACATTACGCCCTGATTCAGTTTTTCTAGGATGCGTTTTTTCTTTTGTAAGGAAACTGGTTTTGAAAAATGTTGCTCTATTTCAGCTGTTAACCAGTCTATTTTTTTCTGATCCCCAATATATTTAAACTCAATACCTACATGGTTGGCATAACAATATTCTAAATGAGCTAATATCTTGGTTAAAGTAACTGCTCCTAAACCTATTAAGTTACCCGCTTGATATATCGTATTTAAATCGGACTCGGCTAGACCAAAAAAACCAAGGTCTAAATTAGCTCCTCTGTCTTTTCTTTTTCTAATCGGATTGGTTTTAGCCAATAAATGCCCTTTGTTCCTATAACCTAATATTAAACGGTAGACCTTAATTTCCGTCATCCAGTTAATTGATACAGGTTGACTATCAGTCGATTGAGCATTGCCATGGGCTTTTGCAAAATCAAAACCTTCAAAAAATTTCCTTAAATCCGGATCAATAGAATTAGGGTCTAGAATAAAATCGTTGTATAAGCTTTCGATATACGCCGGATGGGAGTTGGTGATGTACGAAAAGTCCTTCATGGAAATGTAACAGAGATTTAGATAAGATGGTTGGCAAATATCGGTCATTGTTAGCAGAAAAAAAGCCCAATTTTGCCTTAAATCGAGCTGTTTTTTGAGAAAACAAACCTATTTCGTATTGTCAAAAAAAAGAAATTAATAGGTTTCTCCAATTTTTTAACTTTTTAATTTTAATTTTCAACACAAAGCCCTTACCTTTGCCGTCCTGAAAAAATTAGAACATGGCAAATCATAAAGCTACTAAGAAAGATGTGAGACAAGCTGCTAAGCGTCGCGATAGCAACCGTTATTATGGTAAAACTACCCGTAATGCTATTCGTGATCTGAAGGCTAATTCCGACGTAAAAGTTTACGGCGAGCAATTACCTGAAGTAATTTCTCAAATCGACAAGCTGGCAAAACGTGGCATCATCCACAAAAATAAAGCTGCAAACTTGAAAAGCAAGCTTGCAAAGAAAGCGAACGTAATTGCTGCTTAATAAGCAGATTAAATAAGCTATTTAATTGCCATCCTTATGCAAATTTGGATGGCTTTTTTATGCCCTACCTTACCCCAGCTTACCCGCATGTGGGAATATTATTTTAAATTGGTTGGTTGACTCATCGGGTGTATCATAACTGAGTATCCCTTTGTGTGCATTTAGTATTCTCAAAACAATAGAAAGGCCTAGTCCAAATCCCTTGGTATTTTTATTGATGGCATTTTTCCCTCTATAAAATGGTTCCATAATCTGTAATGACTCTTCTTGGGATAGGATTTCACCTTTGTTGATAATTGTAACAATTACCTTTTCGTTTGAAGCATCCATTAGTACCGTTACTTTTTTATCAAATGCATACAAAAAGGCATTTTTGAATAAATTTAGGAAAGCCGACTTCAACAAAGATTCGCTCCCAATTACAAAAAATGCTTGATCTGATTCTGGCATTTCCTTGAATCCCACTTCTACCATTGCATCTGGAAAAAATTGAATCAATTGACTTATTGCTTCTACTACTACTTCATCAATTCTAATGGCGGGCCATTCTTTTTGATAATCCAAATGTTCAAACTGCGACAACAATAACAAAGAATTTGTCAAGGCAATTAATTCTTGTTGGTCTTCTTTTAATGAGTTCAATAATTGATGGTACTGTTCTACTGTTAACGTATGGTTTAAAGCAGATTCTGTTTGAGAAAGCATGATTGCTAAGGGTGTCCTTAATTCGTGAGATGCGTTTTGTACAAAACTTCTTTGAAATTCAAAACCTTTACTTAATCGATCCATCATGGCATTAAAGCTAAATGTCACTTCATTCATTTCAGGATAGTTTTTAATAGGCTCAAGCCTCTCTTGCAAACTTTGAATAGTGGTTTTATTAATTTGCTTATTCAGGGCTAATACAGGTTTAAATGCCTGATGAACAACTAACACTGAAAAGAGCCATGTCAAAACCAGTCCACCTGCAAATACCAGAAAAAGAATTAATCGAAGATTTTGAAGCTTTAAATAGCCATAGAAATCATATCCAGAGGCAAGGGTAAAGTAGCCCGTTTCTTTTGTATAAAGTCCCACATACTGGTATTTATTTTGCATAAACCGGTATTCCTTAACCTGCTTAATAGTGCGCAGCATGCTCTTGGAAATGGTTGGTTTATAGTTGAGTGGTTTTGCATAAATAAGTTTTCCAATTGAATTGAATATGGCCAATTTTTCGTCATAAAATTGAGTAGCACTTAACCCTATTACATATTTGTTATGCTGAACTGCAGTGGGATTTTTAAATAAGGCAATTGCATCCTGAAAATTTTGGCCCTCTCCTTTTACCCTATTATAAAACTCTTCTTCTCTATAGTCGTAATAGAGAAAATAAATGGTCAAGGAAGAAATGGCTAAAATGATGGCAACGAAAAAGCTGAATATGAGTACAAAACGAAGTTTCAAGCTCATAGTACAGAAATATTACTTGATGAAATAACCGAAGCCTGGTTTGGTGTGTATCAGCTTTGTTTCGAACGGCTTGTCCAATTTATTTCGTAAAAAACTAATATACACTTCAATAGTATTGGTTCCGGTATCAAAACTAAGGTCCCATACTTTTTCTAGAATTTCTTGCTTAGAAATCACTTTTCCCTTATTCTTAGCCAATAGCACTAATAAAGTAAATTCTTTTGAAGTCAAATTCACCGCTACGCCAGAACGAATTACCAATTTTTTTCTGAAATCTATTGTCAAGTCCTCCAAAACAATGGTTGCTTCTTCATCTTTTAGGTCGGGCCGTTTCAAAAAGACTTTTAAACGAGCAAACAACTCATCGAAGTGAAAAGGTTTTACCATATAATCGTCAGCCCCAAGATTAAAAGCTTCCACTTTATCTCGAATTTCACCAAGTGCACTCAATATGATAATAGGAATACTTTTTTTCATGACCCTGAATTCCTTACACAGTACAAACCCGTTTTTATAAGGAATATTCAAATCCATCAAAACCAAGGCATAAGGGTTTTGTTTAAACAATTGCTCAGCTATATGCCCATCTGCGGCTAAGTCAACTCGGTAACCTTGTCGAATTAACTCGTCTAAAATCACCTTACCCAACTTAGGCTCGTCTTCGATTAATAAAATCCTATTTCCTATTTCCATTACTTTGAAACAATTTCAGTCCTAAAGTAATGAATAAATAGTCGATTTTCACTTTCTATTTTCATTCCTTTTCTTCAATTTTTTTCACATCGCCACTGCCCGCCACTTTTTGCTTCACCGTTGGGTTTCCTTTATAAAAAACGGAACCTACACCTGCAATGTTTACGTCTAAATTAGTTGATACAAATAGTTTCACATCGCCACTGCCGGCAATTTTCACTTTTGCATTTTCTGCCATGAGTGTTTCTGCCAAATAATTTCCCACACCGGCTATATTTATGGTTTCTTCTTTGGTTTCTCCAGCTAAAGTAATGGATCCACTACCAGCTATATCTGAAGTGATTGTGGGGGTATTGACTTCTAACTTAATATCGCCCGAACCAGCAATTTTCAAGACCAATTTTTCCGAACCCACAAATTTCCCCTTGCCTATAATGTTGCCACTTCCCGCTAATTGCAAATTTTCTAATCTGGGTGTTGTAATCTTTATTTTAATACCATCAGTACTATTATAACTCAAATGATCCTTTGTTTTGATAATCAGAAAGCCATCATGCTCTGTGGTAATAATAAATGGAAGAATATTGTCGTCACCAATTACTTCCACGGAGGTATTGGCCCCCTGAGTTAATTCTACGTCAAAACTGCCTGCAAGTTTAACCCTATGGGCATTTTTAATATTTCTAGACTGTGTTATTATATTGCCATTTCCTTCTATATGTTTGTAGCCGAACATTCTACAAGAAGAGAAGAATACAAGAAGGGATAAAATTATGGTGGTCTTTTTCATTTTGTTTGTTTGTGTAAGCAAGTTAATAAAAACCTTGTTCTTATGCCTTCCGCATTTAATTTAATGATACCATTTATCAGCTTTGAGCACCACAAAAATTTCTGTTACCTTCGCACCCATGACAGAAAAGATTTTAATCCTTGATTTTGGCAGTCAATATACCCAATTGATCGCCCGTGCAGTACGCGAAGCGAATGTTTACTGCGAAATCATTCCATTTCATAAGCCATTTGAGTTTGAACCCGGTTTAAAGGGAATTATCTTAAGCGGATCGCCTTTTAGTGTCAATGAAGAAAAAGCACCCACAGTTGACATCCCTTCAATCGTAGCCCATATACCCGTATTGGGTGTTTGCTATGGCGCGCAACTGACTGCAAAGGAATATGGGGGGAAAGTGGACAAGTCAAATAAAAGAGAATACGGAAGAGCTAAAATGAAATTGCTGAAAGATGATACCCTTCTAAAAGGGATCAATGATTACTCACAAGTGTGGATGAGTCATAGCGATTCCATTGTAACAATACCAGCACATTTTGAAATCCTTGCCACCACAGAAAGCATTCCTATTGCGGCTTTCAAGAAAACCACCACTGATTCACAACCTTTATACGGATTACAATTTCATCCTGAAGTGTATCACTCAACAGAAGGAAAAAATATCTTGAAAAACTTCTTGATGGAGATTTGTGGATGTACATGCGATTGGACTCCTGCCCATTTCATCAGTCAGACTGTTGCAGAACTTAAAGAAAAAATTGGCAACCGCAAAGTAATCATGGCTTTGAGTGGAGGTGTGGATAGCACCGTTGCTGCAACACTGATTAGTAAAGCAATAGGTAGTAATTTATTTGGCATTTTTGTTGACAATGGGGTACTCCGTAAAGGCGAGTATGAACAGGTTTTGGAGATGTACAATCAAATAGGCTTAAACGTAAAAGGCGTTGATGCAAAAGCACATTTTTATAGTGCATTGGAAGGAAAATCAGACCCTGAAGAAAAGAGAAAAATCATCGGGAAAGGATTTATTGACATTTTTGACCAAGAAGCTAAGATCCTTACAGGCATTGAAATGTTGGCACAAGGCACCATCTATCCAGATGTGATTGAAAGCGTGAGTGTACACGGCCCATCGCAAACGATTAAGTCGCACCACAACGTAGGTGGCCTACCAGATAGCATGAAACTAGCCCTTGTAGAGCCATTGCGTTCATTGTTTAAAGATGAGGTTCGCAGAGTTGGATTAGAACTTGGTATCCCAGCAGATATGATCAACCGACATCCTTTTCCTGGACCAGGTTTAGCGATTAGAATTTTGGGCGATATCACTCCTGAAAAAGTGGCTATGTTACAAGCAGCTGATGACATTTATATCAGTGGACTTAAAAAGCATGGTTTATACAATGCCGTATGGCAAGCAGGTACCATTCTTCTTCCTGTAAAAAGTGTTGGCGTAATGGGCGATGAAAGAACCTATGAATTTACTGTAGCACTTAGAGCTGTAACTTCAGTTGATGGTATGACTGCCGATTGGGCCCATTTACCCTATGAGTTTTTGGCCGATATCTCCAATGAAATCATCAATAATGTAAGGGGTATTAATAGGGTTGTATATGATAT
>JANOYH010000287.1:0-5412 GCA_031428775.1 Bacteroidota bacterium | reverse complement strand
AAATAAGTAAAATGAAAAATATAGCTATTCTTCTTCTTGTTACTATACTAAATATTACGTGTACTAAAAACCAAAATACTAATAGTATTCTTGAACAAAAAGTTGATTTGATTAAGAAAGTGGATGTTGTATCAAGTCAATTAGGGATACAATTAGACTCAAGAAAATTCAAGGAAATTGTAAAAGAAAAAACTACGCTTTTAATGCTTTCGAAAGCATTAAATCTTCGCAAAAGTAAGTATCAATCACTTTCTGTTGAAAATTTGTTGGAAACGGGAGACCTGGATACTGCGAACTCGGTCACGTATCATTTTGTATTAGAAGATGGACTTGAATTGGAATCAGTTATTATCCCATATTCAACAAATACTAGTGAGTTTTATAATTATATAAATAGCGATAATGAAGAAATTGGGTTGGAATTAATATCAAGAATTGACCCTGAATCAGAAACTCTTATTTTGCGTGTTGCTGGTAAATATGGAGGATGGTGGGGTTGTATGAAAAATTTCTTTGGATCAGATGTAGGAACAGTTGTTAATATTTTGGGAGTTGCAAGCAGTGTTGGTTGTGTTCCATGTGCAATTGTTGCTGCTTTCACAACAGGTATTATGGCAATTGCCTGTATTCATGGATAAAACAAGAAAATGAAAATTAGATATATCGTTGGTTTTGTCTTATACTTAAGAATAATTACAACTGATGAAAGTAAGCTTTCGCTATTGCTTAAAGTAATCATTACATGCTTTCTAATAGTCATATATTTCATCTTTAAAAAGAGGATAAATAATAGAAATTAATAGCAAAAAATGAGCAAACAATTTATTTATTTCTTGTTGTATGCAACTGTACTATATTCTTTCACGGTCAGTTTTACATTAATGGACAAAAATCAATTTCAAGTACTGAATCTATCAACAAATATTTTGACAGTTGTGCTTTTTATTGTATTCTCAATAATCAAACGAATTGAAGCAAACAGTTTGATCACCTATGTATTAGTTTTGCTTTTTGCAATTAATGCATTGCTTTCTATATTTTTGTTTTATCAAAACAGGGTTTTGAAACCAGTAAATTACACTAAAAACATTTTGTGGTTTTGGTTAAGAATAACTGCCAATATTGGATTTGCGGTGTTGTCATATATTCTTCTTATTTGACTTTGCAGGAAATCATGCCCAACAAAATAAAAACAACAAATATGAAAAAAGTTTCTTTTAGTTTTTTACTAATTAACTGGGTATCATTTTCAATGTTTGGAGCCTACCTGAAAATCACTCATTCACTATATTATTTAGGAGAGATTATTTAACAAAAAACAATACATGAAAAATTTCAATTCATTTTAGTGTGTACCAATTCTATGAATTGCCTACCAATTATTCATCTGTTCCGGAACAATGCGTTCTGGTTGGTTGATGGGGTTTGTTTTCCAGTTGGGATCATAGGATACAAACCAGCTCAGCCATAGGGTACGTGACAAACGCATTTGAAGGGGTTGAGTTAGCACTAATAAAATGATATTTAATCCGAGCCAGTAGAAAATTCTGTTATCGTCAATGTCAAATGTTACGCCTATTAATACTTTCCAGGCTACAAATGTGGCAATGGTAAATGCAACCGATAATCCGTAGCTCACATAGCCAGTACCATAGTAGAAGCCCACTTCTAGCTCGGTAGGTTGTCCGCATACGCAACATTTCTCGTGCATCTTCACGTTGTTCTTAAGATCGTAGGGATTGCTGTATTGGTAAAGATTTCCTTGTCTACAACGCGGACATTTATTGGTAAGCACACTTAATAAATACAATGGCTTTTTAATATCAGCAGAAGGCATGAGAAATAATTTATTCAGTTCGCAAGGTAAGCATTAGTTTTTAGCTGAAGAATCATTTGCGGCTTGAATTAATTTTTAAAAGGATTTTATTTAGACCAATTTGTAATTTCTGTGCCTTTTATCCTTTTGAAGTGGTCAGTATTGTTTGTTACCAATTGAAGTGTACTAGTGATTGCTATACCAGCAATCAATGTATCTGTGAGACTAATTTCTATCAAAAAGTTTTGTTTTTGTTTTTTTTGTTTGGTTAAGAAAGTCAGAATAGTCTTTGCTGCTCATATCACTAAAAGAACCACCAAATGAAAGTATCTTTTTTCTTACTGTGTCAGTTTTTATTTTGTTTGGCGTAAGTGTATGAACAAACTGGTAAAGCTCCTCTAATCTACTTACAGGAACATCCTTTATCTCTTCTAATATTGTATTAATTGTCAGCATTTTTGTCTGATATTTCCTTAAAGGTAATCAAAAAATTAGTCGATTATATATAGAATCTTATTCGAAATTTTTTCCATTTACTCCATCACATGTACATCCACCAGCATAACCGCAGCCCGTTTTGGTAAAATGGGCAATGATGCCTGTGGTGATGAAAACTTTTTCACTTTATTTCAATTTGCTTTGAAGTGAACTCCATCCACCACCATTCACTACTGTTACTCCTGCATTTTTTAGCATAGTGGTTGCAATGCCACTGCGGCCGCCACTTGCACAAACAGCTATTACGGGTTTGCCCTTACTTTTGATGGTATCGATTTTTTGTGGCAGTATTTGCAAAGGGATGTTTTGCGACTGTGGAATATGCCCAGACTTAAACTCATCTGCTGTGCGTACGTCAATAATAAAAGCGCCTTGGTGTACCATTGCTTTCAGGTCTTCCGTATTCACACCCATTCCAAATAAATTGCTGAAGAAACTCATATTGCTATTTTTTACAAATATCGGTGAGTGTTTAGGGATAGTGAGTGACTATAGTTACATTAACTCCACCGCATTCCTATGCAATACCACCATTTGCCGTTGTTCCATTTTTTTCAGCAGTCTTGAAATCACTTCGCGGGAGGAGTTGAGTTCGTCGGCTATTTGTTGGTGCGAGAGAGCGATGATGTTGCTTTGATTGACTTTTTCGTGGCGCTGTAAATAGAATAGGAGTCGTTCATCCATATTGTGAAAGGCAACTTGGTCGATCAGGTTGAGTAATTCATCGAACCTATTGCGATAGGTGGATAGCACAAAATGGTACCATGATTTATATTCCAACATCCATCGATCAATCATCGCCAGGGGAACCAATAAAACCGTGGTTTCTTCTACAGTTTTTGCCATCACCTGACTAGGTTCTGATTTTGAAGCACAGATGATGCTGATGGCGCAGGCTTCGCCGGGTTGCAAATAGTACATGAGGAATTCACCGCCGTCTTCATTCTCACGAAACACTTTCACAGAGCCTTCTAGGATCAACATAGTGCTTTTGATAAACTGTCCCGTGCGCATCATCATTTCGCCAGCGGGAATAGTTTTTATGACGCCGTTGGCGATGATTTCTTCCAATAATGCTGGTTCGAACTGCGGGAATAATGCTTTGATGTCTTCCATGTTGCGCGTTAAATTATTTTTTCCATCTGCATACTCCTCGATCCTTTGATGAGCAAATAGCGGTTAGTAAATTGTTGTTGTTGGAACCAATCTTTGGCGGCGATGCTGTCTGGAAAATAGATAAAATCGTTGGTTAGTTTTGCGAAATCGCCCCCCACTAAAACCACTTGCTCCCATGAATATTTTTTAATGAGTGCTATAATTTCTTCGTGTTCTAGTATGCTATCCACTCCTAGTTCCATCATGGCGCCGAGCATGAGTATTTTGTGTGGAGCATTGAGTCGCGCGAAATTTTCTATCGCCAATTTCATCGAACTCGGATTGGCATTATAGGCATCTAAAATGATTTGGTTGCTACCCAGCTGCATGAGCTGAGAACGACTATTCGATGGCGCATAATTTTCTATGGCAGCAATGATTTTATCCTCGGGCACTTTAAAATATTTTCCAACTGCTATGGCGCATAAAACGTTGGGCAGGTTATAGTCGCCTACCAATTGAGTTTTAACCGTACCCAGCAAGCCCTTTGTTAGATGAATTTCTAAGAAGGGTTCGCTAGTAGTTGCTGTGCCGATGATGTGGCCAGTGGTTGTGCCGTATTCAAAAATATTACTGATGCCGGCACTCATTTCTTGGAGGTAGTCGTAATCCGAAAAGCGAATGACGGTTCCCTCATGATCCCGAATAAAATCAAAAAGCTCGCCCTTGCCTTTTCTGATGCCCTCTACGCCCCCAAATCCTTCTAAGTGCGCTTTACCGCAGTTGGTGATGATGCCATGCGTGGGTTGGGTATAAACGCAGTAGCCCTCAATTTCTTTTTGGTGGTTGGCGCCCATTTCTATCACAGCTATTTCCGTGTCAAGCGGAATTTTCAGCAGGGTGAGGGGCACGCCAATATGGTTGTTGAGGTTGCCGATGGTGGTGGATGTTTTGAAATGACTGCGTAGAACTGCGGCCACCAATTCTTTGGTAGTGGTTTTTCCGTTGCTGCCGGTGATGGCTATTACTGGAATCTGCAATTGTTGGCGATGGTAGGCGGCTAGGTCTTGCAGGGTTTGGAGCACATCGTCCACTAAGATTAGTCGCGGGTTATTGGCTGTTGCTTCGTCTATAACTGCGTATGCCGCACCTAGTTCAAGGGCTTTTTCAGCAAAAAGGTTACCATTGAAATTGGGACCTTTCAACGCAAAAAAGAAATCCCCTGCCTGCACTTTTCGGGTGTCTGTTTGGATGGAAGGGTGTTGGAGGTATAATTGGTAGAGATGTGCTACTTGCAATGGATGAATTTGAAAGTAAAATTAAACAAAATAATCATCCCCTCCTTGGAGGGGTGGCACGAGCTAGCGAGTGACGGGGTGGGTGAGTGGGGTAAGTGGGGTGAGTGGGGTGGGTAAGTTCAAAATCAACAATCCAATTTTCAATAATCTTAACTGATTCAGCAGTTTGATTGACAACTTTTAAAGCATCCAATCTAATGATGGCAATGTCATATTCTTTCATTGCATCATCCCTTATAAGATCTTTTGAATAAGCAGATTCATTTAAATGGGTGATTCCATCAACTTCTATAACAAGTCGGAGGTCTTTGCAATAGAAGTCAACAATAAAATTCAATATTGGCCGCTGTCTATCAAAATCATAACCCATCATCTGGAAATTTTTCAGATGATTCCAAAGAATTACCTCAGAAAAAGTCATTCTTTTTCTGAGGAGTTTGGCTAAAGGATTTAATAATTTATTGTAAGGGATTATTTCACGGTTCATTGAGCTAAAATAGCAGAATGAACTTGTGGGGAGGAAATATTTGGATGGAAAGATTTTAGTTTTACCCACCCATGATTCCGCAACACCCACCCCATGATTCCGCTTCGCGAAATCATTACCCCTCCAGGGAGGGGATTTTTTTAGCGTCTATTTCTTGGTGTGGGTAAATAGTTTCCAGTTTTGGCTTTAGTAGAAGTGCCTTCGGCGGCGCCGAAATG
>JANOYH010000286.1:0-3866 GCA_031428775.1 Bacteroidota bacterium | reverse complement strand
ATTCCAATGAACCATTGAGCAAATCTGAAATCATTAACCCCATAGATACCCTTCCTCGTAAAAATAAGTATAGTGCGGACTATGTTCAAAACAAGAAAAATTTCATTTCATTAAGGGATGGTAAAAACACAGGCACTTATGAATTTTTTATTCATTTTGAAAAGAATGATGGCGTATGTATTGGTGAATTGAAAGGCGAACTGAAAATGAAAAGCGCCACTACTGCAATCTATACATTTAATGGCGACCCCTGCGTCATAGATTTCAACTTTGAAGACAATGAAATTTCCATTAAAGAAAAAGGAACCTGCGGTAACCACAGAGGTATTAAATGCTTTTTTAATGACAGCTTTTCCAGAAAAAGAGAAGCCAAACAAAAAAGCAAAACCCACTAATCTTTTCCACATTTAAACTGCCATTAAGCCAAAACTATTGTGTATAAATTACATTTTAAATATTTGACTTATATTGCACTGATTTTTTAACGAAACAAGTATTTATGAGTTTTAGAAACTTCCAAGTCCCCTATCCAATTGACGAACAGTATTCAACAAAAGCAGCTTATTTTTCCATGGAATTTGCCATTCACCAACCACTTAAAATTTATAGTGGTGGATTGGGATTTTTAGCTGGTTCACATATGCGTAGTGGTTATGAATTAAGACAAAATTTAATTGGTGTAGGTATTCTTTGGAAAAATGGGTACTACGACCAAACTCGAAATCAAGATCAAACACTTCAGGTTACCTTCATGGAAAAAAACAATAGTTTTCTAGAAGAAACCGATATTAAATTTCAGATCCTGATACATGATCATCCCGTTTGGGTGAAGGCTTATTATTTGAATCCAGAAACTTTCAAATCTGCTCCTTTATTTTTATTGAGTACCGACTTGCCAGAGAACGACTATGTTTCTCAAACCATCACACATCGTTTATATGATGCAAATGTGGCTACCAAAGTTGCCCAGTTTATTTTATTAGGTATTGGTGGAGCCAAATTGATTGATGAGCTAGGATTCAATCCAGATGTTTACCACCTCAATGAAGCACATGGTATCAGCGCAGCATTCTATTTGCTGAATAAATTCAAGAGCTTACAAAAAGTGAAAGACCATTTGGTGTTCACTACGCATACGCCAGAAGAAGCCGGTAACGAAAAACACGATATGTACCTGTGTCAGAAAATGAGTTATTTCTGCGGACTAGGTATCGATGAAGTAAGAAGAATTACTGGCATCAAAGACGACCAATTCAACCATTCGTTAGTGGCACTTAGATTTGCCCGTAAAGCAAATGGAGTATCCGCTTTACACGGCGATGTAAGTAGAGAAATGTGGAAGCACTATGAAGGCATTTGTCCCATTATCAATATCACCAACGCACAAAACTGGCATTACTGGGCCGACAAACAAATGTATCGTTCTCTGGAAGAAAAAAATGATTTCAACTTTGATGATAGAAAAAAATTCTTGAAGAAAAGAGCCTTTGAAATTGTTGCAGATCAAACGGGTAAAATCTTTGACCCCAATGTAATGACCATTGTTTGGGCTCGCCGTTTTGCAGGTTACAAACGTGCAGATATGTTGAGCTGGGATCTTGCCCGATTTGAAAAATTATTGAGCAACACAAAATATCCGGTACAAATTATTTGGGCAGGCAAACCTTACCCACTGGATTACCCTGCTATCACCACTTTTAATAGCCTTGTTCAAATTAGCAAGAAATATAAAAATGTAGCAGTCTTAATTGGCTATGAATTATCACTTAGCAAAAGACTAAAACAGGCTTCTGATATATGGCTCAACAATCCACGTGTACCTCGTGAAGCATCTGGTACAAGCGGCATGACGGCTGCTATGAATGGAGCTGTGAATTTCTCCACCGACGATGGATGGATTCCAGAATTCATCAACCATGGAAATAATGGGTTTGTGGTTCCAAAAGCAGATTATGCAAATATGCACGATCAAGAACAAGACGACTACGACTTGAACAAAATCTATGAAATTCTTGAACAACAAATCCTGCCATTGTACTACGAAAACAAAGACACATGGCGACAAATCATGAAGAATGGTATGATGGATGTTCGTTGGCAGTTTGATAGTAACAGAATGGCGAAGGAATACTACGATTTGATGTATAACGGATAAGTCAAAAATTAATAACCAAAAAAGTGCTGATTGTTTCAATCAGCACTTTTTTTTGAACTAACCTCCACTATCTTTGTTTAATAGTTATGACACCAAAACAAAAAATAGTCGTTGCAATTACAGGAGCCAGTGGGGCTATTTATGCCAAAGTGTTATTAGACAAATTGGTGCTAATAAAAGACCAATTAGATGCAGTTGGTATTGTCATGAGCAACAATGCAAAATCCGTTTGGGAAACAGAGATGGGCAATCAATCTTATTTGAATTATCCTTTTCAATGCTACGATAAATTTGATTTTAGTGCCGGCTTTGCTTCTGGTTCCGCACAATACAATACCATGTTTATTGCCCCCTGTAGTATGGGTACACTGGGTAGAATAGCCTCTGGCATCAGTGACGATTTAGTTACAAGAGCAGCCGATGTAGTATTAAAAGAAAGAAGGAAATTAATTTTGATGGTGCGCGAAACGCCTTATAACCTCATTCATATTCGCAATATGGAAACGGTTACGTTAGCAGGAGGAATTATTTGCCCATGTAGTCCCTCATTTTATAGCTTACCAAAATCAATGGAAGATCTTGCAGCTACTGTTGTGGATAGAGCATTGGATTTGGCTGGTCTTTCTTTTAATTCTTTCCGCTGGGGTACACAAGAATAAGCATGGAAGATAAGGATGTGCATGGAAGTATTTGGTTTACACCCCCTTTTACTATTTCAACTTGATCATCATCACCGCAGGCACTGGACGTTGTCCTTCTTTGTCGCTCGGTTGTATAGTTGCCTTCCCATTGATTAATAGACAACTACTTCCGCCTCCGTCTAAATTTAATCCTTCCTCACAACCAATATCAACCAATATTTTTGCCATTTCAGTTAACGTGGCTCCTTCCGATTTTCCAGGAAACCTTCCTTCTATCACCAAAAATATCATTTGCCCATCCTTGGTATAACCCATACCTGTTCTTGGATGTTTATCGTTGATTGCTTTACCAGCAAACTTTAATTCTTCGTTATTAGTAATCAATGCTTTTCCAGCTTGCACCAATACAGGACCTCCAGCAACGGCTGTATGCATTTTCCATGGTTTGAACTTTGCTAATGTTTTGATTTTTTGAATATCTGTCAGCTGTAATGAATCAATCAACGGCTTTATTGGTGCCTGAATAACCCAGGGATATTTCTTTGTTGAATCACTCAAAACCCAAGCCACATCAGCTTTTCTTTTTTTATCTATCCCAATGGCACTAGTAATGGGATGCAGGTAAGTGAGGGTGTCTTTCCCCTTTCTAGGGATACTTGAAACACTATAAGCCACTTGCCTTCCATCTTGCACCACAAGACTAACGTTGGTATTGTATTTGAATTCAAAAAAAGTACAATTCATGACCAACAAAGGGTTGGATTCAGCAGCATAAAACTGACTGGGTGTACTTCGTTTCCCATTGGTAGAAAGCGAAGCAAATGCAAGGCTTTTGTCATTTAAAGCTGCAGTAACATAATATGCGTGATTCGGTTTGCCATTGATACTATCACTCGTATAAAACACATGAACCGATGCTGGCAATGGTTGATAATGCTCATCAACATTGATCCACTTCAATTGAGCCATTAATGTAATGGGCAATTGAATCAACAAAACAATCAATAAACGCATATGAATTTAGACTACTTGTAACAATTTTTCTGATGCCCATTTATGTTTACCAAAAC
>JANOYH010000285.1:0-42225 GCA_031428775.1 Bacteroidota bacterium | reverse complement strand
GCAGCCTGCAATAAAAGCGATGGACTTCCCCTCCCTACTTCAAGAGGTGCAAATACTTTTGGTTGTAAAATAAACGGCATCAAATACATACCAGATAAATATGAGCCTAGTGTCAGTATCTATCCTGTTATTGGCGGTTTTTATAATGTAGGTGGGGACATAGGAGTCTATATTCAAACCTCCAGATATGATTCGTTTTTAGATATTTATATAAAAAAAGTAGATAGTACGGGTATTTATTACTTAAATAAAGACACTTGGCCAATGCCATATGCAACATGGCCAGATAATTATGGATATTATGCACAATGGAACGGAAGTTCAACTATTGACTATTATACCAATATTAAATACACAGGAAAAGTAACATTAACTGTTGCCGATAAAACTACCAGAATTGTTGCTGGAACTTTTGAATTTATCGGTTACAATCCAGTTACAAAAGACAGTATCAGAATAACAGATGGCCGATTTGATGTAAAAAATTAACTCTTAACCCTTTAAAATAAATATTAATGAAATCATTAAAATGCACATTTTGTGCAATGGGTATTCTCATGCTCAACCTTTCAGTTCAAGCACAAACGGAGTATGCTAAAACAATCGATAATATTACCCAATATTTGGATAAATCTCCCATTAGTACAGGAATATTATATGACCGTACTCCACACTATGCTTTACTCACTTTTTTCAATCAGTTTGGAAGAGTAGATACTACTAACACAGAACATTTATTACAGGCTTATTATGAAATGCAGCAATCGTCATATAATAAAAGCGGTTTTACAAACACCTCTGTTTACAGGAATAGTATTGAAAGTATGAATCTTCAAAACAAGATTCCAATAATGGTTGCAGATTACAATTATCAAACACTCGCATTGAATTCAATTGACAATGGATTACTCAATTACAGTAACGGGTATTTAAATTATGTTTCAGGAGTAACACCCGCTATATATTCTAATAATCGAATACAGCTTGCAGCACCAATGACCATTAATCGTTTTGGTTTGAGTTATACATTTAGTCTCAGACCTTGAATGATATTGAGTAATAATAATGCAGCTATTTCTTACATAAGCTTATCTTTTAGTGACGGCAGCAGCACTATTGACATATATCAAAATCAGGATGTGGCAGTAACCTTTAACCAGTATGGATCAATAACTGCTGATTTAACTGTTCATTATAGTAACGGAGATAGTTTCAGTAATCTTTCAGCAGTATTTCCGGGATGTAATGGAAGCCCTGTTACAATTACTAAACCCATTAATAATGATAAAGATAATTCACCTTTTACGAATTGGAAGGTCCCGTATCTAATCCGATAACTTGGTTTTATTCCGGTTCTACTTTATATTTTCAACTTCCTCTTGGATCTGGTGGAATTCCTTTTAGATTCAAAATTACTGGGCAAGCAGGAACTTGTTATGAAAAAACACTGCTTTTCTTTACTTATTCTAACAATGCACGATATGCCATTCTTGCTTCTCCAAGCCCTTCCACAGATTTATTAAATGTAACAATTCAAGAAAATGTAGAAACTGTACCTATTTCAAATAGTATAGCAAATACAACTACAAATAATATTGAATCTTCCATAAAACTTAATTCAACTGGCAAATGGCAAGTAAGTCTTATTGAAATAAATGGTAAACAAATAAAAACAATAAATTCTGTGAAAATTGGACAACGCTCTACAATTCAGATGAATGGTTTAGCATCAGGCATTTATATTCTCAAAGCAACTAATGGTAAAGAAAATATAATCCAAAAAATCATTGTAGGGAAATAAGCATGGTGATTATTTTTTATGAAGTTGCCGATTTTTGAAACAAATACCGGCAACTTCATAATTAAACTAAGGTCAATAAATAATTTTGCCATGCGCAACGACACATTAAAGTTTGCCGCCGTCGGTACTAAACGCGATTGGAAAATGCGACAAGAACTGCGCAGCCCGCGCTATACTACTAGATGGGATGAGTTGTTTGAGATAAAATAAAGGTTCGAAAGCAGCAAAAACGCATAGTATGGATGTTCCGTATTATTTTTATGCCCTATGCCTTATTTCAACCTGTCAGACAGCATTAATTTAATGAGCAAACTGAGCCCGAAAAAGGTCTGGAATGCTATAAAAGTGTATACAAGTTACCAGTTGACCAAATTAACAAAACGCCCCATTCAATGGGGATACCCCATCTCTATTTCATTTGAACCAACCACTTCTTGCAATCTGCGCTGCCCGGAATGTCCGAGTGGATTGCGCGCTTTTACCCGACCAACTGGGATGCTGGAAAACAGCTTTTTTAAACAAACAATCGACGATATCCATAAAGAATTGCTCTACCTCATTTTTTATTTTCAGGGTGAACCCTACCTGAATCCCGATTTTTTACAGATGGTCAAATACGCACACGATAAAGGCATTTATACAGCCACTTCTACCAATGCACATTATTTAACCGATGAGAAAGCAAGGCAAACCATTGAGAGTGGACTAGACCGTTTGATCATTTCAATTGATGGCACCACACAAGATGTGTATGAACAATACCGTGTGGGTGGCAAACTTGAAAAAGTGCTAGAGGGCGCAAGAAATATTGTAAAATGGAAAAAAGAACTGAAGAGCCAAACTCCATTTGTCTTTTTCCAATTTTTGGTTGTAAAACCAAATGAACACCAGATTGAAGACATTAAAAAACTCGGAAAAGAAATGGGGGTCGACCAGGTTCGTTTTAAAACAGCACAGGTCTATGACTACGAAAATGACCCGCATCAACTAATTCCTGAGAATAGCAAATACAGCCGTTATAAAAAAGATGCATCGGGAAAAATGAAGGTAAAAAACGGACTCAGTAACCATTGCTGGAAACTTTGGCACGCCAATGTAATTACATGGGATGGGCTAGTAGTCCCTTGCTGTTTTGATAAAGACGCTACCCACCAGTTGGGCAATCTTAAAATGCAAGGCTTTAAAGAAACCTGGCAGAATGTTAACTACCAACAGTTCAGGTATGAATTGTCAACGAGTAGAAAAAACATAGATATCTGTTCAAATTGTAGCGAAGGCTTAAGCGTTTGGGAAGACTAAATGAGCATCGCAAGTTTCAACTCGTGATTGTCCAAAGCTCCATTTTTCAAAGAAGTAGAAACAACTATTTAACGTTTATCGGAAATTTTTCAAACAAAGCTTTCATCCCCGCCTGTGCCGCTTCGGGAAGTTTTGATTCTTTTGAAGGCAGGATGTCTTTTACCGTACCCTTCCAAACCATATTATTCTGAGCAGCATCTACCAAATGAACCGTTACAGACCCTTCCTTATAATATCCTACTACTACTTCCTCGCTTTTCCAGGAATAGTTGCGCTGGCCCATATATCTATACGCCCCATCAGTACGCCAATCAGTTTCACGCGTCTGTGCTTTTTCTTCTACCTGTATACCTATATTGACCAATAAATCGGGCTTGCTACTGCTTTGCGTATAACCACGCTGCGTTAATTCACCATTAATAGCCGATCTCAACACATCCATCCGCTCTTTGAATCCTTTTGAAACTGTATCGCCAGAGGCATCCAGTTTTAGAAATCGAAGGTTTTGAACTTAGCCAAATCTACATTAGTGGCAGTTTCTATATTAGATACTTTGCTTGAAGAAGAACAGGCAGCAACGACCACTATCCATGAAAGCAATAAGTACTTTTTCATTTATTAAATTTCAGGACACTAAAATACAATATTATCTTGCCACACACGTCTTATCCTTCCAATGAATGAGGCGCTGACCATACCGATACCGGCTAACATGACTGAACAACGCAATATCACGCAGGTTGTAAATGCGTACACCAAACGCTTGATGGGCTTTATCCGTAAAAGGGTGAGCAACGAAGCCGATGCCGAAGACATTCTGCAGGATGTGTTCTATCAGTTCATCGGTAACACCAAACCCATTGAACAATTGACGGCCTGGCTCTTTACAGTTACGCGTAATAAAATCACCGACAAACAACGCAAACACAAAACGGAATTACTGGAAGACATTTTTACAAGTGCAGACGAAGATTCGGGTTTCAATTGGACCGAATTCTTTTTCAACGAAGACAATAACCCCGAAACAGCCTACCTGCGCAACCTGTTCTGGGAAACCCTGCACCAAGCATTGGATGAGCTACCCATTGCACAGCGTGAAGTATTTGTATTAAATGAATTAGAAGGTATTCCTTTTAAAACTATCGCCGAACAAAGCGGCGAAACCATTAATACGCTGATCAGTCGCAAGCGCTATGCAGTACTTCATTTAAGAGAAAGATTGGCAGATTTAAAATCAGATTTATTAAACTATTAAACAAATAACATGCACAAGAAATTTTGGATTAAAAAAATTGTTGGCTTCACCGTAATGGCCTTCGCCTTTGGGGCACTATTGAGTTATGTGGTGATGCTTTTATGGAACGGCGTACTGGCAGTAGTAGTGCCCGTAGCAACCATCAGCTTTGCACAAGCCATTGGATTATTGGTGTTGAGTAAAATTTTATTCGGTGGCTTTCATGGCAAATGGGGCGGCGGAAGAGGTATGCAATGGAAAAATGAACTTAGTGAAAAATGGCATACTATGAGTCCCGATGAAAGAGACCGCATGAAAGAAGAATGGCGCAACAGGTGTGGTACTTGGAGAAAACCCAATGCAGCAATGTCCGTTGACCAGAGTGCTGATTCCGACAAATAGACCACTTGGCTTTAAAAAATTGCGCTACTTAAGGATACAAATAGTAAATTGTTGCACCAAACTAACACTATGCTGCAAAAACTATTTGTACTACTTATCTGTATCTGCTTCATTCAGACACTTCCTGCCCAAAAAACTATCGCTATCAAATGTGGACAGGTGCTCAATACCCGCACCGGCGAAATGTTACAAAACCAAACCATCCTAATCAAGGGCAACCTGATTGAAAGTATCAATGCCAGCAGTGGTTTTTCTCAAAAAACAGATAGCATCATCGATCTTTCCAACTTCACTGTCCTACCCGGATTAATTGACTGTCATACCCACGTGTTATTACAGGGTGATATTACCAGTGAAGACTACGACGTACAAATACTCAAAGAATCTATTCCTTACAGAACCATCCGTGCTGTAAAAAGTGCCAGACAAAGTCTCATGAACGGCTTCACCACCATCCGCGACCTAGGCACGGAAGGGGCAGGATTTGCCGACGTAGACATCAAAAAAGCTATTAACAAGGGTGAAATGGAAGGCCCAAGAATGTTTGTGTCTACCCTAGCCATCAATACCACCGGTCACTATCCCATAAAAGAATCTGATTACGCCTGGGAATTGAAACTACCCAAAGGCCTACAAGAAATTACTGGTGCCGATGAAGGTAGAAGAGCCGTTCGTGAACAAATTGCACACGGAGCAGATTGGATCAAGATCTATGCAGACCGTGGGTATAGAAGACTGGCCGATGGCAGTTATAGAAGCTTACCCAATTTTACTGCTGATGAAATCAATGCCATTGGCGATGAAACAGTACGCTCTTTTAAAAAATTGGCGGCACATGCTGTTACCAGAGATGGTGTTCTTGCGGCCATCAACGCAGGAGCTAGCAGTATTGAACACGGTTTTGGTATGGATGATGAATGCTTGAAACTGATGGTAGAAAAACAAGTTTACTGGTGCCCTACCATCTATGTAAACGATTATGTGGCAGAAGGTAGGGCCAAAGCAGGTAGCCCCATTAACCTCTATTTTTCTGAATCTGAACCAGCCCTTTTTAAAAAAGCACTGGCGGCAGGTGTGAAAATAGCCTACGGTACAGATATTGGTGGGTACGACTGGCAACTACCCCAAGCTAAAGATTTTGAATACTTCGTGAAATATGGCATGAGCCCCCTACAAGCAATCCAAACTGCTACGATTCACGCGGCCGATTTATTAGGACAGACAGGCAAAATTGGAGAACTTAAAAAAGGCGCTTTTGCAGATCTCATTGCCATAAGCGGCAATCCTATTAAAGATGTAAAAACGCTGGAATCCGTAAAATGGGTGATGAAAGACGGATTGGTAAAAAAATAACGCCAGTTTTCGCGTATACCCCTATTTTTGCGCAATTTCTACTCCATGATGCAAGCACTAAATTCCAACGAGTCCATCCCTTCAAAAAGGAAAAAAATCATTGTTTTGGGAAGCGGTCCCAATAGAATAGGACAAGGTATTGAATTCGATTACTGTTGTGTTCACGGCCTTCTAGCCATTAAAGAATGCGGTTTTGAAGCCATTATGGTGAACTGCAATCCAGAAACCGTATCCACCGACTTCGACATGGCCGATAAACTCTATTTTGAACCCGTATTTTGGGAACACTTGAGAGAAATTATTGACCTGGAACAACCGGATGGCGTAATTGTACAATTAGGTGGACAAACCGCACTCAAACTAGCCAAAAAATTACACGAAAAAGGAATCCCAATTGTTGGCACTTCTTTTGAAAGTATGGATATGGCCGAAGACCGCGGTGCATTTAGCGATTTGTTGAAAGAATTGAATATCCCTTATCCAGAATATGGTACTGCTTTTGATGCAGACGAAGCTATTGCTGTGGCTAATAAAGTAGGCTATCCTGTATTGGTTAGACCTAGTTATGTGATTGGTGGTCAGAGAATGCGCATAGTAATCAACGACGAAGAAGTGGAGAAAGCCGTGATTAGTCTGCTGAAACACCTTCCTGATAATAAAATTTTGATCGACCATTTCTTAGATCGATGCCAAGAAGCGGAAGTGGATGCCATCTTCGACGGAGAGAATTTTCATATCATGGGCGTAATGGAACATATTGAACCCGCCGGTATCCATAGTGGCGATAGTAATGCGGTTTTACCCGCTTTCAACCTCACTCCATTGATTGTAGAAACCATGCAGTTTTATAGCGAGAAAATTGCAAGGGCTTTGAAAATAAAAGGTTTGATCAATATTCAGTTTGCCATTAAAGGAGATAAAGTTTATGTGATTGAAGCCAATCCTAGGGCATCACGTACTACCCCATTTATTGCTAAAGCTTATCAAATACCTTATCTCAATATCGCTACCAAAGTAATGTTGGGTGAAGCGAAACTGACCGACTTTGTCATGGAAAATAAACTGGAAGGATATGCTATTAAAGAACCTGTATTTAGTTTCGATAAATTTCCTGGAGTGAACAAAGAACTTGGACCAGAAATGAAAAGTACCGGAGAAGCCATTCGCTTTATTAAAGACTTGCGCGACCCATATTTCCGTACTTTATACAAAGAAAGAAGTATGAACTTGAGTAAATAAATTTTACTTATCATAAATAATATTTACATAAGGATAAAATAATTTTACAACGCCTTTTAAGAAGCCATACTAGCAATAGTGTGGCTTTTTGATTAGGTTAGTGTATGCCAATTCCCATTAAAGAACAGTGGAGTACAAAACCTTTTGTACGTCTCTTGATTCCTTTTGTGTTGGGCAATATGATTTGCTTTTATTTGCCCATTTCCTTATTTCAGATTAGGGTTGTTGCTATCACTGGCTTGACTTTTTGCCTGAGTTTTTATTTGCTCAACCTAACTCAAAAATATATTTTTGGATGGGTATCAGGCATTGGCATTAATCTATTGTTCCTTGCATTAGGTGCTTGCATTACTTATGCATACCATCCTATTAACCATTCCAATTGGATTGGACATTCTATTCAGAAAAAACAGCAGCATCTTATTATTTGTGTTCTTGAACCGCCAATCAAAAAAACAAAAGCTTGGAGAGCTATTGCAAATGTAGAAGCCATCAATCTAAATGTTGTTGAACAAAAACAAATAGCTGATTGGAATAATCAATCATTAATATGGAATATTCAAACATCCACATTAGATAAAAAAGCACCAGTATGGGTTTCTGTAAAAGGAAAAATATTTTTGTATATCAAACATAAAAAGCTAGCAGATGCCCTCAAAATCGGAAGCAGAATTGTAGTCAAAGGTCCACTACAAAAAATACAAAATAACCAGAAACTTGGGAGTTTCAACTACCAACAATGGGCTGCTTTGCAACAAATACATTTTCAAGTGTATTTAGCTGATTCCAATTGTTTAAAGTTATCATCAACAGAATTGCCGTTTTCAAGTTTGGTTTATAGCACAAAAAATAAAGTATTAGCGATCCTTAGAAAATATATCCCTGATAAAAAAGTAGTGGGTGTGGCAGAAGCTTTGTTGATAGGTTACAAAGAAGATCTGGACAAACAATTATTGCAAGCTTATAGCAATACAGGGGTAGTACATATCATAGCAATCAGTGGCATGCACTTAGGAATGATTTATGGCTTGATGCTGTTTTTATTCCAACTTTTTACACCCAATAAATGGATCAACTATTTGAAGCCAATAATTATATTTTTGGTACTTTGGGGCTTTGCCTTTTTAACGGGAGGTGCCGCTTCCATTCTTAGGTCTGCCGTTACCTTTAGTTTCTTACTTTTTAGTGAACGCTGGGGCTATAAAAATAATACCATCAATGCACTTGCCGCCTCCGCATTTTTTCTGTTAATATATAACCCCTACCTTTTATGGGATATCGGTTTTCAACTGAGCTATGCCGCTGTACTTGGAATCGTATTGTATGGCAAACCCATCAATAATTGGTTTACCATTAATAACCCAATCCTTAGGTATCTGTGGCAAATCAATGCAATAACCCTATCAGCACAAATCTTTACAATCCCTTTAGTACTGTTTTATTTTCACCAGTTTCCAAACTTCTTTTTGTTTACCAATTTTTTAATTGTTCCACTTTCTGGCATCATCCTATATACCGAATTGCTCTTGCTCATTCCCATTCCATTTATACAATGGCCTACTGGAAAATTGCTTTCCCATTTTATCTCCGGAATGAATGGCATCATTGAAAGAACCAACAATATCCCTTATGTTGTAACCGGGAACCTTTATCCTTCTTTGTTACAAACTATGCTCTTTTTTCTTGCAATAGTTGCTTTCCTTCATTGGCTTAGATTCAAAAAGAATGCAGCTTTTATACTAGGATTTGGCCTACTTGCTTCTATTCTTTTCCTTCAAAGGATGGAGTTCCTCTTGGAAAAAAGCCTGCTAAAACCTACCTTCGCGCCTCCTTTCAAAGCTACCAAGCAATACAACCATGCAAAAAAAAATACAATCCGCACTCATTTCCGTTTTTTATAAAGACGGCTTAGAACCCATTGCAAAACAATTACAACAGCTAGGTATCACTATCTATTCTACTGGTGGAACCCAGAAATTTCTGGAAGACCTAGGCATTCCCTGCGTACCTGTAGAAAGCTTAACCACTTACCCTTCTATTTTGGGTGGCCGCGTTAAAACTTTACACCCAGCTATATTTGGCGGAATCTTGGGCAGAAGGTATGAACCACAAGACTTGGCTGAAATGAAAGAATACCATATTCCAGAAATTGACCTAGTAATTGTTGACCTCTATCCTTTTGAAGAAACCCTGAGAACCACCACAGAAGAAAAGTTTATTATTGAAAAAATTGATATAGGCGGACCATCCATGATTCGCGCAGCTGCTAAGAACTTCAAAGACTTAGTGGTAATTGCGGCTAAAGACGATTATACTTCTCTTGAAAACTTACTTGCTTCACAAAAAGGTGAAACCAGTTTAGCGCAACGCAAATCATATGCTGCAAAAGCATTTGAAGTAGTGATGCACTATGATATAGCCATTAGCAACTATTTCAATCCAGGCATGAGCCAAAGTTTGCGTTATGGAGAAAATCCACATCAATCTGCCACCTTCCATGGCAACCTCTCTAAATTATTTACCCAACTTAATGGAAAGGAACTTAGCTATAATAATTTGGTTGATGTAGACGCCGCTATACAAATTATTCAAGAATTTTCTGCACCAGTTAATGGTCAGGGTACCGTATTTGGCATTATCAAGCATACCAACGTTTGTGGCATTGCAGAAAGGGCATCTGTAAAAGATAGTTGGGATGCAGCACTTGCTGGCGATCCGGAAAGCGCTTTTGGAGGAGTCTTGGTTTGCAATGGCTGCATCAATAAAACTACTGCTGACGCCATTAATGAAATATTTTTTGAAGTGTTGATTGCACCCGAATTTGATGAAGACGCATTGACCGTTTTAAAAACCAAGAAGAATCGAATTTTATTGGAATTGAAAGGGGATTGTTCCAACTTAAAAACACCATCCAAATCCTTACTCAACGGCACGCTAGAACAAGGACCAGATGAAGGCAACTATAGCAAATGGGATGAAGTTGGTGGCAGGGCTACCACTGAAGCTGAAAAAGAAAACTTGGTATTTGCGAACATTATTTGCAAGCATTTAAAGAGTAATGCTATTGCATTAGTAAAGAACAAACAAATGGTGGGCAAAGGTTGCGGACAAACCAGTAGGATTGACGCGCTACGCCATGCCATTGATAAAGCCAAACAATTTGAATTTTCTTTACATGGAGCAGTGCTGGCTAGTGATGCGTTTTTTCCATTTAACGACTGTGTGCAAATAGCACATGAAGCGGGAATGGAAGCTTTTATTCAGCCCGGTGGTTCTGTAAGAGACAAAGACAGTATTGAATATTGTGTTCTAAATAATCTAGCAATGGTAATGACTGGCTTACGTCATTTCAGACACTAGTTGTTACATTACTCTAAATAAAGCATGCCAGACAAGCGGAAAGCATATATCGCACTAGCCATTACCAGCATTGTTTGGGGTACCACATGGGTGGGCAGTAAGATCTGTGTAAGATACACTCCTGCTTTTGAAGTGGCTTCCATTAGACAATTTGGGGGCGGTATTATTTATGTGTTGTTCTTTTTATTGAAAGGACAACAACTACCCACTATCAAACAATTCGGATGGCTTACTATTATGGCCATACTCATGTTTGTTTCATCAAATGGATTGGCTACAGTGGGACTAAAATATATACCTAGCGGACTTGGTGCGCTTATTGCTGCGCTCTATCCTCTCTGCGTAGTGCTGATTGAAATCATTTTTTATAAAAACAACAAGACCAATTGGGCAACTTTTCTTGGTTTGTTTTTAGGCATTATTGGTATTGCCGTGGTGTTCTATGACAATGCTTTTCACAACCACAAAGATGGCTATTGGTTGGGCATTGTATTGTCTATGGTTGCTATGATTACTTGGGCTGTGACCACCATATTTATTGCAAAGAAAAAATCCGATATGAACCCATACAATGCCCTTGGATGGCAGATGTTGATCAGTTCCTTTATCATGTTTTTTATTGCAAAAGTAAGTGGCAACTATATACCTTTTGCTGCTATCCCTTTTGAAACATGGGCTACATTGGCTTATATGGTGGGCGCTGGCTCAATTGTAGCATTCATAGCATTTATCTATTCAATGAAACATTTAGAACCAGGCATTGCATCATTATATGCTTACATTAATCCGATTGTAGCCATTTTAGTTGGGTCTCTTTTGGTAGATGAAAAATTGACGCTGAATATATTAATAGGTTCTTTGATTACACTTTTTGGAGTGTATCTAGTAAATAAAAGTTTGAAAGCATTGAGGTAATCACACCTATGCATTATTTCGCAAAAACTTTTCATACGCATTTTTCCATTCCTTCCATTCTAATTGATTAGATAGGTATTGGTTATGAAAAATACACATCATCTCTCCCCCTACACTTTTTACGCTATTGTACATAGACTGTAGTTCCTGCATTGCGTCATAAACGGGCATTCTTTGCTGAAATATGGCAGTAGTATCCATGAAACAAAATGGATGAATTACTATGTCTGTTGCTTGATCATTTGATAGATCATACCACTTAAAGGGGGCAGCATAAGATGCCCTGAAACCATTGATAGCACCGTATCCCATGGTATAATCGTGTTGAATTCCTGCCCCCATTAGTCTTTGATAAGTATCAGGCAAATTCATGCGTAAATAATGTTGTCTAGAATGGGCAATTGTAATATAATCTTCAGCAGTATTAAACAAAGAAAAACGAATAATTTTCTCCATACAATTCCGCTCTTCTTGTAATATTTTTTCATCATTACTACTTTGCCAAGAAGGATGAATGCCCACAATATACTTTTTGGCATGTTGTTGAATCAGTTGTTGCAACCCTTTTTTTGATGGCGAAATATTTTTGTCCACCCCTTTTCTTTTTTTTGCTAATAGAAAAAAGTAGATGGGAGATAATTTCAATTCTTGGTGTAGTTGATCCAGCCATGCATATTGGTCATACGGATCCGCTTGAATACCACTAAACACATTGGCCCTTTCTATAAAGTCATTAAACCTTGCCTGAAACAAACATTTAAAGAACCCAAAAAGGTTTTTTAATAGGGGTTGTTCTTGGTAACAATAGGCAACGTCAATATCATAGCTGGGAATAAACTTAAAACTACTTGTGGCGCCGGTGTTTGTAATAGAATTTTGAAATGCTGTCAATGAGTGGTTATACTGAAACGCTGCTAATTTTTCTAACAGCTTTTTCACCCAATATTGCACCAAAGGAATTTTCAGAAACCCTTGCTGGAAGGCCATACCAGCCTCATGAGGGAACCTTCCGTATTCATCGGCCTCAAAAGGAAGGTATTCTTCATAACGTGCAATCAAATAAAATGCAGCTGCAAAAATGTCAAAGGGTAAATCGCCTTGTTTTGTTTGAAAAAAAACAACCATCCCTTCCCATTCACTGTAAACGAAATGCTGTTGGTGAATATCTTCTTCAAATAATAAGGACTGAGGTTCAATGGTAAAGAATGCAATCGTTGAGGAAAAATGCCTATCGGAATAATTGATTCGAAATCCCTCATACGCCATCCATTCTGCTTCATTTGTAGTTAGCTTAGCCCTGTCAGCAAACAAAGTTTTAATAATATAATTCAACCTTTTACTAACTACTGTTGTATATATCAATAACACAGATAAAGTATTTGTTAGGAATTTTTGGTAGCATGTTGCTCCTGCCACATTTCACTAAATGTTTTGGCACTAAATTCTAGTTCACTTCTATGCGTTGTCCATCCTTTAAACACTTTGTTTACTACCCAATTCTTCATTTTACCATTAGCCAAATTCATTACAGTCCTGTTTAAGCTTGCTGTTTTCCAGGCCTTCCAGGCAATGCGTTCTGCAATGGTACTGGTACCTTCTATAACAGCTTGGTGTCTATTGTCTAGCAATAGTTCGTGTAGGTTAATTCTAACTGGACAAACCTCCGTACAGTTCCCACAAAGTGAGCTGGCATAACTCAAATGTTTATACTCCTTCATCCCGCTTAAGTGTGGGGTAATGACTTTACCTATGGGGCCGCTATAGGTGGTTTCATAGGCATGCCCTCCAATGTTTTTGTACACTGGGCATGCATTCAAGCAAGCACCACATCGAATGCAATAAAGCGCTTCTCTAGCTGTAGGATTTGCGAGTAAATTGGTTCTGCCATTATCAAGCAGTATCACAAACATTTCATCAGGTCCGTCTAGTTCTCCCGCTTGTTTTGGTCCAGTTACAATACTGTTATATACCGTTACTTTTTGGCCAGTGCCATAGGTAGATAATAAAGGCCAGAACAGGGCCAGATCATGAATGGAAGGAATCACTTTTTCAATTCCTACAACAACAATATGTGTTTTAGGAAATGCACAACTTAGCCTGGCATTACCTTCATTTTCGGTAACCGCAATTGCCCCAATATCAGCAATGATAAAGTTGGCACCCGTAACGCCCACTTCAGCTTGAACATATTTTTCACGTAATTTTTTGCGTGCTACAAGGGTTAATTCTTCCGGACTTAACCCTCCTGGAACCCCTAATTTATCGGCAAATAATTTGGCCACATCTTCTTTGCTTTTGTGCATAGCAGGTGTAACAATATGATAGGGTGGTTCGCCATCCAATTGCTGAATGTATTCTCCAAGATCTGTTTCCACACTTTCAATGCCTTTAGATTCCAGATAGTCATTCAAATGAATTTCTTCAGTAACCATACTCTTGCTCTTAACAAGGGTCTTGCATTTTCTAGCGGTACAAATTTTGCCAATGGCTTCTAATGCTTCTTCTTTATTCTCCGCCCAAATTACCTTAGCACCGCGTGCAGTAATTTTTTTTTCGAAATTTTCTAAGTGAGTATCCAAGTGTTCAATCGCGTCCCATTTGCGATTTTTTGCTCTTTCTCTGGCAAGCATCACATCACTAAATTGTTTTTTGCCGATGGGTACAACAGCATTGTACTTTCCAATATTGAAATTGATTTTTCGGCGGTGATCTAAATCTGCCGCTTTGATGGTACTCTTTGCAATGAAAGATGCTGCTTTATCTGACATAGTTTATTTCTTTTTTTTTCAATTCTAATGCAGTTGCTTCTAGCGCTTCATAGAATTCTGGGCCATACTTTCTAATGATCGATTCTTTTAGAAATACATACACAGGCATTTTCAAGTGTTTACCAAGACTACAAGCAGCAGCACAGAGGTCTTCTCGAGGCTCGTAGTTCAGGTATTCAATATCTGGGTCGCGCTTACTTTTTTGAATCCTAATGGGAAACAAATGGCAGCTCAGTGGTTTTTTCCAATCCAATTTGCCTTCGTTATACGATTCTTCAATAGCGCATTTAATCACGCCCCATTTATCTCTATAACCATAGGCACAAATTTGCCCTTCAATTGTTGGCGTAACCCAACCAAATTCTTGGTCAAATAAATATTTCCCTTGTCTTTCTACTTCTTGAATACCTTCAGCTGTCATGTAGGGCTTAATGACTTCATAATAGGTTTTTAATTTTTCTAGTTCCCATTTCTCCATGGGTGCACCCGCGTCACCATCTTCGCAGCAGCCTCCTTTGCACTTGCTTAAGTCGCACACAAACTGCTCTTCAATAATTTCTTCACTAATTAAAACGTTGTCTATCGCTATCATGGTCCAAAATGGTAATTGGTTCAAAGATAACACCATTCGCGTTTCTTTATACTTTCTGCTGAATAGATTATCTTTTCGGCCGAATTCAACCAAATGATCAAATTGATAGCTACCCTATTCTGTGTCTTTTCCATTATGATAAGCATGGCACAGTCCAAGAAAAGCATTGACCGCAATCTAGCCAAATCAGCTCCTGATTCTTTTCAAGTTCGTTTCAAGACCACTAGAGGTGATTTTGATATGATGGTGTACAAATCATGGTCGCCATTGGGTGCTACGCGATTTTATCAGATGGTTAAAGCGCATTATTATACCAATATGTATGTTTTTAGGAGTACCGAGAAATACGTACAATTTGGCATTCAGAACGATAGTAGTTTGACTCAATATATGCGCAAAAAAACGATTGTAGATGAAATTGCTTTACAGAGTAATCAGCGCGGAATTGTGGCTTTTGCTACTGGCGGCAAGGACAGAAGAACGGTGCAAATTTTCATTAATAAAATAGACAATAGGCGGCTTGACACGATGATGCAATCGAAAAATTTTCCGCCATTTGGAAAAGTAATTAGAGGCATGGAAGTGGTAGACAAATTTTATGGTGCATACAAAGACACTATTACATTTAAATTTCAAGATTCGGTTGTGAAATATGGGAATAAATACCTTGAGAAGAATTTCCCAGGATTAGATAAAATCAAGAAAGCCCGTATCAAACACTAATCAATTTTTCCACTTGAAAGTCTTGATTAAATGCTTCATGTCTTCTAATAAAAATTGGTCAACAATTCTTAGCGAATCTGCATTGGGTGTTGCGTCAAAATACAAAGCGCCTCTGATGAAATTTTTGGTAGTGTCAGTCAAGAAAAACTGATGCGCCGTTGCTACGTCGCCGCCCACAGAAAAGAAAACACCATGAATGCCCGATTCAGTTTGAATTAATGAATCTTCAATAGAATAGGCTTTGGCACTATGTTTTCCGGTAAGAGTGTATGCGTCTTTAATGAGGCTATCAATTTTATTTTTGTCTGTACCAACTTGTTTATAGCTAATATAAAAGCTTCCGCCAAAATCTGGGAAATTGACGTTGATCCACCAAGGGTTCTCGGTTGTGCCTCCAAAAAATGTACTGTCTTTTACTACTTTGGCGTAGTTAGGATATTCAAAACTGTATGGATAACCAGGCTGATTAAACAACTGGTAGGTTTTAACAGGAAATTTGATGGCATAATACCCTGTAGGCTTCGGTGTAAAGGTACTATTGCAGGCAAATAAGCATATTGTGAGCGAAACAATTAATACAACTGAAACTAACTTAAATTGCTGAAACATGAATGACTAATTAGAAGGTTTGTTATTCTGTTTCTTGTTGTTTGATGGTAACTTTTATTTTGTTGATCCTGTTTTTCTCTACTTCTAATACGGTGAATTCAAAATCACCCGAAAGCAACACCTGCAATGCCTGTGGAATTTCTCCGGCTAGTTCTAACACTAGCCCTGCTAAAGAATCACTCTCTCCTTTTACTTGATCAAAAGTATCTGCTTGTAATTCCATGATTTTACAAACGTCATTCAACATGGTACGTCCTTCGAAGATATAGTTGTACTCATCCATTTTTTTATAGCCCGTTTCTTCTTCATCAAATTCATCTTTAATTTCACCAATTACTTCCTCCAAAATGTCCTCCATCGTTACAATACCGCTAGTGCCTCCAAACTCATCAACCACCACCGCAAAATGGATGCGTTTAGACTGGAAGTCTTTCAACAAGTCTTCTATCAGTTTTTGTTCGTGTACAAAATAAGGTTGCCGCATATGCTTATGCCATTGGTAATCATCTGCTTCATCAATAAATGGAATTAGGTCTTTTGTATGAATCATTCCAATTACATTATCCAAGTCTTCTTTATACACTGGCAACCTACTGTAGTGCAAATCCTTTACAGAACTAATGAGTTCGCCATAGCTGATTTCATGGTCAAAGCCATGCACATCCATTCTAGTTTTCATGATTTGTTTAACAGTAATATTGCCAAATTTCACAATTCCTTTTAGGATATTTTTTTCATTTTCAGAAGCTGTACTATCAGAAGTAAGGTCAATAGCGTGGTCAAGTTCTTCCAAACTATAAGATCCATTTGTTTTGTTGGCCAATCGCTTTTCAATGATGTCGGAGAAATTAACAAGACGTTTGCTTAGTCCGGCCGTTGCATAAGAAACCGCTTGAATAATTCCACCAAAGTCTTTTGCAAAGCGAATATTATTTTGCGTAGCCAAAACTTTTGGCATCACTTCTCCAAAGAGTACGAGTACAAAAGAAACCGACAATACTTTAATAACAAATTCAATCCAGACTGCATCGAATTTTTCAAAATTGAACATCCCATCAATCAGTAAATTAGAAATGATGATGATGGCAATATTGATAAAACTATTTGCTATGAGCAAGGATGCCAATAAAGTTTTGGGCTCTTCCAAAAGATCAACCACCCTTTTATAAGGAGGTTGTTGCTTTGATTTTAAGAGGTTGATATCTTTGTAGGTGAGTGAAAAAAAAGCCACTTCAGCTCCTGCTAATACAAAAGACAGAAAAAGTAAGACCAATAATACCATTACTAGAACGGTAGTACCCTGTGCCTGAATGGCGGATAAAAAAGGAGGTGCCGATAAAATACTGTTCCAAACCGAGTGATAATCCAAAGTATCTATTTTTAATTAGCAAAGAGGCTCCAAAGTATAAGTTGGCCCTTATTTCCTACAAAAGTATCCATTTTCTGTCTTTTAGAAGGGAAGACTATCTCCAGGGTCTCCAATTGGAGGTATCTCATCGCCTAAATATCCACCCATTTCTTCCGGCCCGTGCGTTGGACCATCGCTTCTTTTGTCTAGCATTATTAAGTTATCACCAACAACTTCAGTGGCAAATTTTTTATTGCCTTCTTTATCTTCCCAGCTTCTTGTTCGTAACCTTCCCTCCACATAGATTAGGCTTCCTTTGTGCAAGTATTTTTGAGCTAGCTCTGCTAAGCCACGCCATAAGACAACCGTATGCCATTCAGTTTGGGAAATTAGTTTTCCTGAACGGTCTTTATAGGTTTCAGTGGTAGCTAAGGGAAATTTTGCTACACCAATATTGCCTTCCAGATGTTGTACATCGGGCTCTTTGCCAAGGTTTCCAATCAACATCACTCTGTTAACTCCACGCATAAAGTTGAATTTAAATTCGACCAATGTTATTCTCTCTTAAAAATACCCCTTTTTAATAAACAAAAGAATAGGTGACAAAAAAATTATGCCGCTTTAAATTCCTGTCGTTTGTTCTATCCACTGAAGTATGATTTTAGGGAAAGGTAATTTTTGAACATCCTTAAAAGTATACCAGTTTTCTTTTTTTAGGGATGTAGGTTTTTGGGTAAGTTGAATTTGAATAAACCTTGCTTTGATTTGTTGATGAGTTAATTGTTGCTTCAACAATGGTGATATGCTTGTAACGACGGCTGTCTTGATTCCGAGTTGTCCACTTAAACACGCTTGAATATTTTCTACATCCCAATTCACTTGGTCAGAAGATTCAATAAGGTAATATTCAAATAAGTTTTCCCAAATGTCTTTTGCTATTCTTTGTTGAACATAATAGGTACCCTTATAGTCAAAAATAAAATAGTTGAACATGCGTATTTTTTTTTGCAATCGCTTTTCTTTTATAGGTAGATTTTGAACTGTCCCTTTTGCAAATGCTTGACATTTTTTTTGAAGAGGGCAGTTGAAACAGTTTGCCAGAAAGGGTTTGCAGATAGTGGCACCCAAATCCATAATGGCTTGATTGTATAAACCTGGATCCTTTTTGTCTAAAACCTTTTCTGCTAATGACAAGAAAATTGTTTTGCCTTTTGTACTGTCAATAGCAGTGTTAATATTAAAGTATCTCGACAACACTCTAAAAACATTTCCATCAACAACAGCGTATGGCAGTTGAAATGCAAAGGAAGAGATGGCAGCGGCTGTATAAGGACCAACTCCCTTTAAACGAATGATCTCTTCATAAGTTGAAGGGAAAATACCTCCATGATTTGAAACAATGGTACGGGCCGCGTGCAATAAATTTTTACAGCGATTATAATAGCCTAACCCTTCCCATAATTTAAACACATCTTGATCATTTGCATTGGCCAAGTCAAGAACTGTTGGATACTGATGAATGAAACGGTAATAGTAAGCTAAGCCTTGTTCAACCCTAGTTTGTTGTAAAATAATTTCACTCAACCAGATACGGTAAGCATTTTTTTCTCCCTTCCAAGGCATTTCACGGTGGTTGTGGTTTAAATGCCAAAACATCAGTGAATGGGTAAAAAATTGTTCCATGACATTGAAAATACAAGAAAAAGACAATTCTTAAATGAAATGCAAGAAAGTTCCCTTTTCCCGAAAATTATAAAAATTGCTAGTTGAACCATTTATCAATCAATTAGTAACGCCTATAAAATTTAAGCTATCTTTCTTGGAGATAACAAATTTTTTAGCTTATTTTAGAGGTAAACCCACAATAAATCTTTTTTTATGAGAAAATCAGATCTCATCAATCAAATTTCAGACAAGACAGGCATTCCAAAAGTAGACGTATTGGTAACGCTTGAAACCATGTTTAAAGAGGTAAAGGATAGTCTTGCTAATGGCCAAAATATTTATATCCGAGGATTTGGAAGCTTTATTACCAAGAAAAGGGCAGCCAAAATTGGTAGAAATATCAAAAAAAATGTGGCTGTGGAGATTCCGGAGCATTATATTCCTGCATTTAAGCCCGCAAAAGAATTTGTTAGTGAAGTAAAAAGCAAGCATAAGTCGGATTAACTTCGCACAAATTTTATTCGTGAAAAAACAACAATGGATCTTGGTTTTAGGTGGGATAGTTTTAATAGTCCTAATTTATTTTGGCAGTAACACCACTACTCCTAAGTCGGCCGACAAAGCCCCAGCAACTACTCAAGACTCTCATAATCATTCAGTTACGTCTGAATCACTTTTAGAGAAAGCCAAATTACGCATCAGTCCAGAGCAGGTACAGCGCCTAGCTTTATTAGAAAAGGCGGTGGTTAGAGGCGATGTGAAAATGCAGCAAATTCATGTTTTTCATCAGTTGGCTAGGTTCTGGTCCGACTCTGCCCGCATGTTTGAACCCTATGCTTATTATACTTCAGAAGCTGCGAAGTTGGAAAATTCTGAAAAAAGCCTCACCTTTGCCGCCCAACTGTTTTTAGAGAACCTAGTAACAGAGGCTGATCCTGCCATGCAACACTGGTTGGGTGAGAACGCAAAAGATCTTTTAGACAAGGCATTGGTGATTAATCCTGCAAACGATTCTACTAAGATTGGATTGGGTATTTGTTATATGTTTGGAAACATAGCAGACAATCCAATGCAAGGGATATTAGAAGTGAGAAAAGTGGTACAGGAGCATCCAGAGAATTTATATGGTCAGATGGTATTGGGCATGGGAGGCAAGAAAAGCGGACAATACGACAAAGCCATTGAACGATTCAATATCGTGTTGCAAAAGCAGCCCGAAAATCTGGAAGCAATTTTCAACCTTGCTGAGTGTTACGAATTGAAAGGTGATAAGCCTGGCGCCATTAAATGGTATCAGCGAGCAAAGGATCTTGTAAAAGTACCTGAAGCAAAAACAGCACTTGATAAACGTATCGTTGAATTGCGCAAATAGCATTTATTTTTTAACATTATAAAATTACTTGGGTATGCCTTGTGGTAAGAAGAGAAAGCGTCATAAGATTGCGACGCACAAGAGAAAAAAACGTTTAAGAAAGAATCGTCATAAGAAAAAGAACAAGTAGTTCTTACTATGATCGTAAACCCCGTTTGGTCCCGAACGTTTGGGATGAAACGGGGTTTAACACTTAACTGGATTTAGCCAACCACCTTTCCTACGCTGCAACTTTTACTTCTCCTTCCTTTCAGGTGGTGGGTGTTACTGATTAAGTGTTTCGTTGTGT
Organism: Bacteroidota bacterium; assembly: GCA_031428775.1. Taxonomy (GTDB): domain Bacteria; phylum Bacteroidota; class Bacteroidia; order Chitinophagales; family Chitinophagaceae; genus Sediminibacterium. The sequence continues at coordinate 21,256 of JANOYH010000285.1, read as the reverse complement.
GCTGAATATCGGCCCACTATTTTATATCTAAAAGTTGCCATTTTGTGAACAAAGAACTAATTATTAATGTTGCCCCTTCAGGCGTTGAAATCGCTTTGCTGGAAGACAAAAAATTGGTGGAACTGCATAATGAAAAAGCAGACGCCAGTTTTGCTGTGGGCGACCTCTACCTTGGAAAAGTTAAAAAGCTGATACCCGGACTAAACGCTGCTTTCGTAGACGTTGGTTTTGAGAAGGACGCTTTTTTACACTATACAGACTTGAGTCCGTACGCTCGTTCTATCATTAAGTTCACGCAGTTAGCGATGAATGATAAAGAAGAAAGAGGGTTCGATTTTGCCAAATTTCAATCCGAACCGGAAATTGTAAAAACGGGAAAGATCAATGAAGTGCTCAATGGCAAACCCAATGTATTGGTCCAAATTTTGAAAGAACCCATTGCCGCAAAGGGTCCGCGTTTGAGTTGCGAATTATCGCTTCCGGGCCGATTTGTAGTGGTAACTCCTTTCAATGAAATTGTAGCAGTATCCAAAAAAATACACTCTTCTGAAGAGCGTAAACGCCTCCACAAAATTGTAGAAGCCATTCGTCCAAAAAATTTTGGCGTCATTGTACGAACCGCTGCAGAAGGAAAAACAACAGCAGAATTACACCAAGACATGTTAAGTCTTGTGGCCATCTGGAATACTATTCAAACTAATCTGAAAGGTGCCATTGCTCCAAATAAGATCATGAGTGAGCAGAATAAGACTACCAGTATACTGAGAGATTTGTTGAGCGAAGACTTTAACCGCATTGTAGTAAACGATAAAAATATCTACACAGAAACAAGGGCCTACATTCAACGCATAGCTCCAGACAAGGCCGAGATTGTAACCATGCACAATAATCCTGGTGCCATCTTCGACCATTTTGGAATCACCAAGCAAGTAAAATCAGCCTTCGGAAAAACTGTCAACCTTCCTAGCGGTGCTTATCTTATTATTGAACATACAGAAGCCCTGCACGTGATAGACGTGAATAGTGGCTATAAAAGTGTGAGCAATAACCAAGAAGAAAATGCCCTAGAAACCAATTTGGAAGCGGCTGAAGAGATAGCACGTCAATTGCGACTAAGAGATATCGGTGGAATTATTGTCATTGATTTCATAGACATGAAGCTGCCCGATAACAAACGCAAATTGCAAGAAGCGATGGAAGGTTTTATGAAAACCGACCGTGCCCGACACAGTTTGTTGCCCATATCGAAATTTGGCCTTTTACAGGTCACTAGGCAGCGTATGCGCCCTGAAATGAACATCAACACTTCGGAAGTTTGTCCGGCTTGTAATGGCACAGGAAAGATCACTTCTACGCTAATTTTAGAAGACGAGATAGAAAAACGTTTGCATTATTTAGTAACCCATGCACACAAGAGCCTAACACTTGCGGTACATCCGATTGTTTATTCGCACCTTACAAAGGGTTGGTTTAATCCAATCATCAAACAATGGAAGCGCAAATACAAGATGGATTTAAAGGTACAAGCAAATACTAATTACCATATTATTGAGTTTAGGTTTTTTAATGAGCATGAGGAAGAAATAAAATTCTAATTGCTTTTTTAAAACTTAATATAAACAAGAGAGCCGATCAAATGATCGGCTCTCTTGTTTATATATTGACTGTTAAACAGATTACTGTTTTTGTAGAATCAATTTATTGAAACCTTGGTCGCCTCCATTATACAATAAACGGATACTCAAAGAGATCCTTCCTGTACAAGAGAAAACCAATCCTGTGCTTCCAGCTCCAGTAGACGCGCTACCAGGATAACCAGTTGCCCAAAAAACACCAGCAGGTGAAGCAGGTATTGTTGCTGTACCAGTTGCAGGGTCAACTGTTACTACCAATGGAGTAGCAGTAACATTACCATAAGCTGCATTTGGCCAAACTTTACCCAAATTCAATTGATTGGCACCAGGACCATCAGTAACCTGAACTAAGTCGCCCGGACTCCAGTCTTGCCAATCATCTTGTACAACTTTGTAAGTCCCCGCCATGGGAGCAACAAAAGGACAAACTACGGATGCTGTCCAACGGAAGCAAGCATTGTAGAATGACCCACTTTCCAAAGCTGAATTGGTATTATTGATGTCGTAGGTTTCACCACTTTTGGTGATGATCTGATTATAGAAAGTGTAAAAAGTGCCTGGTGAAAGTGAAGAAGGAGGAACGCCTAAAGCAGTTCCAATTTCAGTACCTGTAGCACTCAATTCAGTACCATTGCCAGTATAAGTAACTGTTTTTACCAGTTTCCATTTAGTTGCATCAATATTTGAACCGGCAACAACATATAGCTTGATTTTATCTACGTCATTACCATTATTGTATTGGTCAATTTTAACGCCTACTTTTGAAGTTGCTACCTGAGCATAGTTCAAATTGAGGTTAATATTGCTGTTTAAGGTGATATAGGCACCTTTCCCGAAATTATCAATACTACCCAATGGGTTAGTCATGTCTGTTTTTTTACAAGAAACCGCAAAAAGAAGCACTGCAGCTATTCCAAGTAAGTTTACTATTTTCTTCATGATTAGTAGGTTTTTTATTTAACGAAATTATCAGGGTTATTATCCCAGAATACTTTGTTTGCAGACACGCCTGGAGTTTTCTGAGCGGGCGCATTTAAGTTTCTGTTTACAAAAACCGAAGGATAAGAGAAAGATCTCATGAAGACACCTGGATTGGCGGTAGTTACAACCAATTGGATATTGTCTGGCTTACCAGTTCTTCTGTAAGAATTATACGGCTCAACACCATTTCCCCATGCAGCTAAATAGTATTCTTTCATGATGATGTTCAAACGAGCGTCGTCGGTAGTTGCAGCATCATACTGAGCTAATACAAAGTTTACATACGTGTCAATTTGTGCAGCTGTAGCAGCCAATGTGGCAGGAACTGCATAACCAATAGTAGCAGGATAGTTCACAACTTTATTGATAGATGCATATAATCCTTTACTTAATAAGGCCCTAGGCGTTCCAGCAGCAGTAATACTCAATTTCAAAGCAGCTTCTGCTTCTAAGAAAAAAGTGAAAGAAGAGTTCCAAATTGGATCAATTCCAGCGCCTCTTGCACCCATTACTAACTTAACTGCTCCACCAGTATTTGCGTCAAATTCTCCACCAGCAGGGTAGATACCATAAGTTGTACGAAGGTTTCCATCAGGAGGTGTACCAGAGTTGTCACCATGATCACGACCCCAAAATCCAGAGTTACCTCCTACTAAACAAAAAGGCATAGTACTGGAATAATGACCTGGTGTTGCTTGAAATGCACAAGTACATGTTGTTTGGGTAACATTTGCATAGTTAGTGTTTTGACGATAGAAATAATACCTTCTACGTGGATCCAAAGTTGAAACAGTTCCTGTCTTTTCTTTCACTACTAAATCCATGAAATAAGTACTTAAGTAATCACTGGTTTGTCCAGTTGCTTGATAATTTCCACCATATTTAGGGTGACGACTATCTGGAGAAGAGTTATTGGTACCGTATTTAAAATTGAAATCCTGTGCATCAGTAATAATCAAATCATTCTCCGTAATTAATGCAGCAATTTTAGCAGAAGCAGAAGCATCTACTAAACGTGTATTCATCAAAAACTTCAATTTGATCGACTTCGCAGCTTTAATCCAGTTTGCTTTTGCACCCCCATAAAATAAATCATTGGTTGGGCTAGCACCAGCACCTGTTTTATTAAAATCCGCAATAGCATCATCTAATAAAGCAAATACTTTGGCATATACTCCAGCAGCTGCATCCACTTTAGGATTTGTATTAGCAGCACCTTGTACGGCTTCAGTATAAGGAATATCTCCAAATTGGTCAACCAAGGTACCAAGTGTGTAGGCTTTCAAGGTTTTTGCAATACCAGACTGTATGAATTTTTTCTGTGCAGTTGCCAATGGAATCATCGCATCGGAATTCACAAAAATGTTTGCATAGGCAGAACTCCATAAACCATCAAAGGTTCCCGGGCTATAGCCATTGGCGTATAGTGGTCCAAACCAAACTTGTTGTCTGGTTAATTGACCACCCAAATCAGAAGATCCACCATAAAAACCAGTAAATCCTAATTGTATATTGTTCAAATACAAATCCACATCTGCGGTGGAAGGAGCAGGTGCGTTGGGGTTGTCCAACAAGCTGTCCAATTTTTTATTACATGCACCCAATGTAGTTGCAAGTAATATTAGGCAGATAAAAAATTTCGAATGTCTCATATCACTATAATTTTTTTGTTATTAGAAGGTAATTCTCAAGCTGGCACCAATTCTTTGTGAAGAAGGACCGGTAATGAATTCTAAACCTTTACCATTGCTCACACCCAAGCCATTTGTTTCTGGGTCAAAATGAACATATTTAGGAAAGTTAGGAGCATTGTACCAAAGGTTGGTTCCAGATAATACAAATGAAACACCACCAAAAGGAGTTTTAGCCAATAACTTTTCAGGTAAACTGTAGGATAAAGACAATTCCCTTAAACGAATGAGGGTTGCATCATACAAACCAGATTCATCAGGACCAAATCCGTTGTTAAAGAAAGCCTGTGTTGCAGATGTTTGAACTCTATTAGGATTCCCAGCTGCATCAACACCAGGTAGGATATAAGGAGCTGCACGGTCGAATTCTGTATCTTTTGTAACACCACGAGCTATCAAAGAACGCGCAGTTGAAGAGTACATGTCGCCTCCGTTAGTATATTCCCACTGCATACGGAAACTAATTCCTTTGTATGATAATGTAGAGATACCAGTCAACTTGTAATTAGGTGTTGGATCACCAATGATACCAATGTTTTGAGAAGTAACATAGTCACCACCAGCACCTACAATTTTCTGACCAGTTTTGGCTTCACGCTCCCAATAATATCCTTTGATCACACCTAAAGGCTGACCGTTTATAGCAAAGTTACCCAGTGTAGTATAACCAGCATAAACAATCTCTTTTAAATCAGTTGGAATCTCAGAAACCATGCTCTTGTTAATTGTCCACAAGGCATCTACTTTCCAATTCCAATCTTTGTTTTGAACAAAAGTATATCCTAGGCCCATTTCAACACCTTTGTTTACTACTTGACCAGCATTTACACGGATATTTGAATAACCTGTTGATGGATCCAAATCCCTAGACAACAATTGATTTTTAGAAGTTCTGCTATATAAAGTCAGGTCTAAAGTCAAACGATTTTTCAAGAATTTACCGTCAATACCTGCTTCTAATTCTTGTTGTAACTCAGGCTTCAAACCTGGGTTAGGTAAAGTGCCACTGATAGCATTTTGGTTTATAGGAATACTGCTTCTGTCTAAGAATGTACGAGTAGCAATTCCTAGAGTTGGTCTTGTTTGATATGCACCTGGGAAACCAGCTGAAGTTGCAAAACCTACGCGAAATTTCAAATAGTTAATGATCTTATTATTCTGTAAAGCAGGAATTGCTGAAGTAGGAATAAAAGATACACTGGTACTTGGGTAGAAAATGCTACGATTCTCTTTTTCCAAAGTTGAAGTCCAGCTATTACGCCCACCTAAGTTTATGTACAAGTATTGATTATATCCAAAAGTTGCAGAAGCAAAAGCTCCAATAGACTGTGATTTTATTTTATAGTCCATATCCGCACCAGATTCACTCACAATATCATGTATTACAAAGTTTGAATGATCTAATAAGCCAAATACCAATTGGTCCTTACTTAATGTACCAGTTTGTGCATATGAGTTCTCACGAGAGTTCACACCTGCATCAACGTTTAAATCCCAACTGCTAGTCAAATCTGTTTTATAAGTTGCTAAAGCAGTATGGTCCCAAATATTATTACTACCTGTAGAAGTACGATAAACCCCTGTTGGATAAGAAGCACCACCTTTGTTTTGTGCATACATCTGGAATTCAGAGTAGTTATCAAAACCAACGCGATAGCTCAAGTTCAAACCTTTCAATACTTCATAACGCACCTGTAAGTTACCATAAGCACGGTTTACTTTGTCTTGTGTGAATGAATTGAAAGTGGTCCAAATTGGATTTTGTATATCATTACCTGAACGATAGTAAGTATGCGATTTGTCTAATGGGTTTTCCCATGGAAGACCAATCAAATCTACTGCTGTAGGAGTATACATTACGTCTCCAAATACAGAGGTAACCGTTGCTCTACTACCAAAACTGGTAGAAGTTGGAGGAGATTTCTGATCGTTATTCACGTAGTTAAAAGTACCGCTAACTGTTACTTTGTTGCTCAGTTTTGCACTACCACCTATACCGAAAGTATTTCTTACTAATCCGTTTCCTTCAATAAATCCTTTATCATCTAAATATCCAAAATTGGCATTATAGTTAACAGCACCAGAGGTACCAGCTATGTTAACAGAAGTATTGCTCACGGAACCTTTTCTAAAGAAACGTGGTACGCTATTATAATATTTATAATCATATTTGGCGCCTTTATATTCTGGGAATGCAGAATTTAAAGCTGTGCGATCATATGGATGAGATACTTGTGCAGGAGGATTAAGGAATTTGGCACCCCAGTTAGAGAAGAAGGCCAATCCCAAACTCAAGTCAAAACCACCACCATAACTTTCGTTATACTCAGGTAAATTTGAAATGGTATTTTGAAAATATGATTGAGAAACAGTGATTTCTGTTTTTTTGCGTGCCTTAGAAGTAGCACCATTTTTAGTAGTAACCAAAATTACCCCATTTCTTCCTTGCTCACCATATAAAGTAGTTGCACTCAACCCTTTTAATACGTCTACAGTTTCAATGTTATTTGGATCTAAATCCAAGAAACGAGAAGAAGTTTGGTTACCATAAACAAAAGAACCCTGTGTATTTGTTCCACCATCAAAAGGTACACCATCCACAACAAATAGGGGTTGTGAGTTACCATTAATAGTATTTACTCCACGGATAACAATGTTAGTACCTGATCCAGACAAACCACTGGTTGCACCAATGTTTACACCAGGTGCTTTACCACTTAAAACGCGACCCAGATCCCCATCAGGCCTAAGTTCCAAGTCCTTTTTACCTACTGAAGAAACTGCATAACCAAGTGCTTTCTTTTCGCGCTTGATACCCAAGGCAGTTACCACCACCTCACTTAAGTTCTCATCAAGAGAATTTAATGAAATAGACATTGACTCGCCCGAAGCGGCAATTTCTTTCTTTTCAAATCCAGTTCCAGATACAATCAAAGTTGCTCCAGACTTAACTGTTAGCTTGAAAACACCATTGGCATCTGTTGCAGTACCACCTTTGGCTTTTTTCTCAACTACGGCAGCCCCTTCAATGGGTTTTCCTTTGTCATCTGTTACTTTTCCAGTAACAGTAGTTGTTTGTGCTAGACCTGCAATTAATGCAAAAATCCATGCACAAAAACTGAGTAGCAGTTTTTTTCTCATGTTGTAGTTTTTGGGTTGTTAACCTTTTGTCAATTCTTTTGACCGTACAAGTAACAAAAAAGCTGCTCATCATTTAGTTTTAACTTTAACTTTTAATGTTTTTTTAATGTCTAAAAAAATATTTTGCTCATTTTTAAGTGATTTTTCCATTTTTACAGTCTAAAACTGTAACTTACACTATTTTTTAACATATTATTTTATATTTATATATTTTAGATATTCTATTTATATATTTTGGATATTCTATTTGCCCGGAAAGCTCCAATATAAGCACAACAAAATTCCAAAAAATCCAAAAATTAATTTTGCCATCTGACCCATTTTTGTAATTTAGTACAAGAATTTAATGGGTTAGTAAGTAAGGAGGGTCAACAGCAATGTTGACCCTTTTACCTTTCCAGCATCTAGTATTCCAGCATTTTTTTCCATTTCCCCCTTGCATTTTTCTACCACATTTTTTCTCCCTTTCACTTTATCTTTATTGAAATGAGTAAACTAAAAAAAGCATTTTTCTGTAGTAATTGTGGCTATGAATCTCCTAAATGGATTGGTAAATGTTCCGCTTGCAATGAATGGAACACATTTGTAGAAGAAGTAATTGACAAAGGCAGTCAACCTGAACTTAACTGGAACGACTACCACCCTGAGAAAAGAAACGTTAAAACAATTGCCTTACAAGATGTTATTAGCAAAGAAGAAAAAAGAATCGATTCAAATGATGCAGAATTAAATCGAGTACTCGGTGGTGGAATTGTTCCAGGCAGCATCATCTTGGTTGCTGGTGAACCTGGTATCGGTAAAAGCACTTTATTTTTACAAATTGGTTTACTGATGAACCAACAAACCATCTTATATATTAGTGGAGAAGAAAGTGAACAACAAATAAAAATGCGCGCAGACCGATTAAATATTTCAAATGAAAATTTTTATCTACTCACAGAAACTTCTACAGCCACCATTTTTCAAGAAATCAAAAAATTGAAACCTGGAATGGTCATTGTAGATTCCATTCAAACCCTACAATCCAATATAATAGATTCCTCCGCTGGCAGCGTTTCACAAATAAGAGAATGCGCAGGAGAATTTCAACGCTTTGCTAAAGAAACAGGCACCCCGGTTTTTTTAATCGGACATATCACTAAAGATGGAGCCATTGCTGGCCCGAAGGTTCTAGAACATTTAGTTGACACAGTCTTGCAATTTGAAGGCGACAGGCACTATGCCTATCGCATTCTTCGCACACTAAAAAATAGATTCGGTAGCACCGCAGAGTTAGGGATCTACGAAATGACTGGAGAAGGCATGCGCATTGTTTCAAATCCTTCAGAAATTCTCATTGCACAAAAAGAAGAACAACTTAGCGGCAGTGCCATTGCTGCAACTATTGAAGGCATTAGACCACTTCTTATTGAAGTGCAAGCACTGGTTACTCAAAGCGTGTATGGCACGCCACAACGCACTGTTACAGGATTTGATCTAAGGCGTCTACAACTACTCTTAGCCGTTCTAGAAAAAAGAGGAGGCTTTCAATTTGGTATGAAAGACGTTTTTGTAAATATTGCAGGTGGCATTAAAGTAGAAGACCCTTCTATAGACCTTGCAGTAATCTGTGCCTTACTTTCTTCTTATGAAGACGTTCCACTTCCTAATCATACTTGCTTTGCAGGTGAAGTTGGTCTGAATGGAGAAATTAGGGCAGTTAATAGAATTGAACAACGCATTGCAGAAGCTGAAAAATTGGGTTTCGAAAAAATAATTGTATCGCGCTACAACAAAAAAAGTTTCAATCCCAATAACCATAAAATACAAGTGATCGCATTGTCAAAAGTGGACGAAGTATACCAACAATTATTTTAGTTACTTGCATTTAATCAAGTAACACCGTACATTTCTTTATGCAGTCAATTGTACAAGAAGCGTATCATAGTTTCGGGCACTTGTTTTTCCCCCATTATTGTATGGGTTGTAAATTGAATTTGAAGCAACGTGAACAATTATTGTGTTATGATTGCGCGCAATTATTGCCAGCCACACATTTTTTTCAATACCCCGACAATCCTGTTGAACGATCTTTTTATGGTAGGATAAATATTGCACATGGAGCAGCAGCATTCTATTTTACAAAAAACTCATTATTACATGATTTACTTATTGAAATGAAATATTTACACAACAAACATGCAGGTCGATTCTTAGGTAGACTAATGGGCAATCAACTGATCCTATCTAAAAGATTTAATACAATTGATGCATTGATTCCTCTGCCCTTGCATCCCAAAAAACAATCTATCAGAGGTTATAACCAGGCAGAACTTATTTGTGAAGGTATTCATGAAGTTTGCAAAATTCCTATTATCAACAATGCCGTTCAAAGAACCAGTTTTTCTGAAACACAAACCCACCGCAACCGCATTAGTAGGTGGCAAAATATGGATGGCATATTTCAACTCAGTAACCCAGCAATTATTCAACACAAACACCTATTATTGATAGACGATGTTACTACAACAGGGGCTACTTTAGAAGCCTGCGGAAAGGCTATTTTAATGGCAAATGCCGTTTCCCTTAGCATTGCAACGCTGGCCTATACCCCCTAATTTGCCCTATATGCTTATTAATTCTGTTGGTTATAACATTAATTTTGTTCCAGAAACTGACCTATTCGATTTTCAAGAATTGCCTTTAGTCAACTTTTAAGCAACATTTTCAACAAATAGTTGTTATTTGTAAAAAATCATACAAATGAAATATCTATTAACGCTTACACTAATCTGCATCATGAGTGCTTTTACTTTGCCCGGCGACGGCGGAAGTATTCATAGTTTTAAAGTGAAGTCTATTGAAGGCGGCACCATCGATTTTTCTACATTCAAAGGCAAAAAAATCCTGGTTGTCAATACCGCGTCTAAATGTGGCTACACCCCTCAATACGAATCACTGGAAAAATTATATGAACAATACAAAGACAAATTGGTCATAGTTGGATTCCCTGCAAATAATTTTGGCTCGCAAGAACCAGGAAGCGATGGAGAAATTCAAGAATTTTGTAAAGCCCGTTTTGGCGTTAAATTCCCCCTTGCTAGCAAAATCAGTGTGAAAGGTGATGATATGGCTCCCATCTACAAATGGCTAACCAGCAAGACTGAAAATGGCGTGCTTGATGCTACCATTGCATGGAATTTCAATAAGTTCCTTTTAGATGAAAATGGTAAAATGATTGCTTACTTCCCTAGTAAAGTAAGCCCTGAAAGCGAAGAAATCACTAAATACCTAAAATAGATTTCCCCCTAATTTCTTGATACTGTATAAAAGAAGTTGCTCTTTATGGGCAGCTTCTTTTATTTTGTATCCATTTCAGTTTCACCTGAATTCAATATTCAATATGCAATTCAAGGATATTATAGGCCAACAAGAGATTAAAAAGCATTTGGCCGAAATGGTTGAACAAAACCGTTTAAGCCATGCCCTGCTTTTCTTGGGCAAAGAAGGTTCTGGTGCACTTAACCTTGCCATGGCTTTTGCTCAATATGTGGTGAGTTTACCCGCTCCTTCGCCAGTTGTAAAGGATTTATTCGGCGGCCAAACAGCAATTGAAACCGTACCATCCTATATTTCGCCTGATGATATCATCCATCAACCTTCCTTTCAAAGGGCAGAAAAATTATTGCACCCAGACCTTCACTTCACCTATCCTGTGATTGCAAAAAAAGCAGGCGAAAAACCCAAAAGCGCCGATTTTATCTCTGAATGGCGCGAATTTATACAACAATTTCCTTATGGTAATGTGTACGATTGGCTTCAATTTATAGGAGCTGAAAACAAACAAGGCAATATTACTGCAGAGGAATGCAATGAAATCATCCATAAACTTAGCCTCAAAAGCTTTGAAAGCGCTTTTAAAGTACTGGTTTTATGGATGCCTGAATACTTAAGAAAAGAAGGCAACAAATTGCTTAAACTTATTGAAGAACCTCCTGATAACACCCTTTTCATCTTGGTTGCTGAAAACGACGAACAGATCCTTCCTACTATCCTTAGTAGGTGTCAGTTGATCAAAATTCCGTTGTTGTTCGACAAAGAAATAGAAAATGCCCTCATCAGTAGAGCCAATGTTCCAGCTGAAACGGCTACCCAAATAGCCGGCATCTGTGGCGGTAATTATAGAGAAGCTTTACAATTATTACAGCATTCCGACGAAGATTGGCATAGCCTCTTACGCGAATGGTTGAACGCTGCTTTAAAAGGCGGACCCATTGCACAAGTGAAATTTGTAGAAGAAGTTGCAAAACTGGGTAGAGAAAAGCAAAAACAATTTCTTCGATACTTCAACCACCTTTTGGCCCAAAGTATTAGAATAAAAATATTGGGACCAGATTTTGCCCAGCTTCCTGAAAAAGAGCGAGATTTTGCCATACGCCTCAATAAGATTGCATCGGTGAGTCAGCAACAAGCCATCATAGAAGAACTAGATAGGGCTTCTTACCATATTGAACGCAATGCCCATGCAAAAATGTTGTTCCAAGCGCTGACAATTAAACTCTATCACATCATTCAGAACAAAACCCTAATTTTGATGAATTGAGGTTTTGGCAGTTATTGCTGTATAAACCTGTGAGAAAGGATTTGGGATACAAGGTGCGCAATTAGGATTTCGGTTATACAATACATATAATAGTTGATACACTTGTTTGTCTTAACATAGTGTCATGTAACCAATAGTCCATTCGCATACCCCATCCCCAACAACTTTCGCACCCGATATTATTAACCTTTTATTATTGAGTATATGGGATGTGGATCATGCGGAACAGGTACACCTAATGGTTGTAAAAGCAACGGAGGTTGTAGTACAGGCGGTTGTAATCGCTTGAATGTGCACGACTGGTTGTTGAATCTTCCTTTCAGCGATCCTGAAAGCAACTGCAAAGTGGTGGAAATTAGCTTTAAGCAAGGTAGTCGTAAAGAATTCTTTAGAAATACTACCCTTCAATATTTTGATAAAGGCGACTATGTTTCTGTAGAAGGGGTAGGTGGATTTGATGTGGGCGAAGTGAGCCTTACTGGAGAACTGGTGCGTATTCAGATGAAGAAAAAATCAGTGGACGAATTCAGCCCCGAAATCAAAAAGATCCTTCGCAGAAGTTCCGACCGTGATATTGAAACCTTTAAGATTAGCAAAAGTCGGGAGCAAGAAATGTTGGCGCGTAGTCGAGCTATGGCCAGAAACTTGAACCTCCAAATGAAATTGAGTGAAATTGAAGTGCAGGCCGATGGCAAAAAATGCACCTTCTTTTATACCGCAGATGATCGAGTAGATTTTAGAGAGCTGATTAAAATGTTTGCGGGCGATTTCAAACTGAAAGTTGAAATGCGCCAAATAGGCATCCGCCAAGAAGCGGCCAAAGTTGGAGGCATTGGTAGTTGCGGTAGAGAACTTTGTTGCAGCACTTGGCTCAACGATTTTAAAAGTGTCAATACCACTGCTGCGCGATATCAGAACCTTTCTATCAATCAAACCAAATTAAGTGGTCAGTGTGGGCGTTTAAAATGTTGCTTGAACTATGAACTGGATACTTATCTAGACGCATTGCAACAATTCCCTGACTATTGTGATCAGTTAGATACCGCCATGGGTACGGCTCACTTGATTAAAAAAGATATTTTTAAAAATCTGATGTGGTATATCCTACCCAACAACAACAAACATTATCCACTTACCATTCAACGCGTGAAAGAAATCAAACGCTTGAATCAAGCTGGAACTCGTGTGGACGAATTACAAGCCGTAGAAGTTGTTTCGGGTAAACCAAAAGAAGTAGAACCCGCATTTGTAGATGTAGTTGGACAGATTAGTCTGAAAAGCTTAGAAAGAAATGACCGTCGCAGGCGTGATCAGGAACGTAGTAATGATCGACGCCCGGATGATAGACGCCCGGATGACCGCCGTCCTGATAACCGCAATAACCCAAACAGAGAGCCACAACAACAACGTCCGCCTCAGGAAAGCCGCGGGCCACAACAAAATAGAGGACAACAACAAAATAGACCCCCTCAGGAGAATCGAGGCCCGCAACAAAACCGCGGGCCAAGACCACAAGGACAAGGGCCTAGGCCTAATCAACCAAGACCTAATCAGCCTAGACCAAATCAAGAAAGACCTTATGGAGATCCAAGGCCGGGTCCTGATCAAGGAGCAGCTGCATCTTCTCCAACACCACCCGAGAGTTGAGGTTAAGCAAAAATTGAAAAATAAAAATGATCGTTTATTAAAAGCCCTGAGATAATCGGGGCTTTTAATTTTAACAAGAATCACTATATAAGGAGTTTGGAGTTACTAATTTTAATACGTATGTTTATTAAACAAACACGTGTTATGACAACAAAACTTACTTTAACAGTAGAAAAAGAAATAATTGAAAGGGCTAAGTCTTATGCAAAAAACACAGGAAGAAGTTTGTCAGAACTCATTGAAAACTATCTTGATTCAGTTACCCAAGAGAATAATGATGAGAAAATTTCTCCTAAACTTAAAAAAATTGTTGGTGCTGTTAAGTTGCCAAAAAACTATGACGAGAAAAAAGAATTGCGTGACTATTTTGAAAAAAAGCACTTATGAAAAAGGTTTTTCTAGACACCAATATTCTTGTTGATCTTATTGCAGACAGAAAACCATTTAGCAAGTTTTCAATTGAAATTTTCCATAAAGCTGAGATTAATAAGTTCAAACTTTTTACTTCATCACATTCAATTGCCACTACACATTGCTTATTGAAAAAACATCTTGAAGAAAAGAATTTAAGAGAAGTTTTATTAAGTTTATTTGACTACTTAACTGTGATCCCTGTTGATACAGACACATTAAAAAAAGCGCTTCGCTCAAAGCATAAAGACTTTGAAGATGCTATTCAAATTGTTTGTGCCTCATCAATTGAGAAAATAGACTGTATTGTAACGCGTAACATCAAGGATTTTAAAGAAAGTGAAATTCTTGTTTTATCTCCAGACGAACTCTGTTTGAAATACTAGTTGGTTCATCAACTTATTTTATCCATTTCCTTATTTGTGAACTCCATCAAAGTCTTAATATGACTGGGCGATAAATCAAATTTTAATCCAGCCACTGCATATAATTCTGGTAACGTTTTAGTTCCACCCAAACTCAATGCTTTGATATAATTTTCTAATGCCTTTTTTGGATCTTGCTGATACTGCATCCACAAACCAATGGCACCCAATTGTGCAATGCCATATTCAATATAATAGAAGGGCACTTCAAATAAATGCAATTGTCGCTGCCATCCAATTTCTCGGTAAGCTTCCAAACCTGTATAGTCAATGCTATTGGTTGAAAACTCTTTCAAGATTGACATCCATGTAGTGGTTCTTTCATCAATGGTATGCTGTGGATTTTCATAGACCCAGTGTTGAAACTTATCTATGATAGCAATCCAGGGAAAAATGGTAATAGTTCTTTCTAACTGGTGTTCTTTAGCACGATTTAAATCAGCCGCATCACTAAAAAATGATTCCCAATGATTCATGCTAAATAGTTCCATTGCCATACTTGCTACTTCCGCAATCTCCATGGGATATTCTTTAAAGGCACTTAGCTCCAAACCATGACTCAGAAAAGAATGTACGGCGTGTCCACCTTCGTGTACCATGGTAGTTACATCGCTCATCTGACCAGCCGCATTCATAAAAATAAAGGGTGCGCCACTCTCTGTAAGGGGGCAATTATATCCACCTGGCGCCTTGCCTTTTCTACTCTCTAAATCAAAATGTTTTAACTCATTCATCTTGCGCAAACAATTGGCAAAAAATGGATTCAGTGCTTCAAAACATTGTACCGATTTTTCGTATAAATCTTTCCCATCAGTGAATGGCTTTAATGGGGTAACACCTGCTGGCTCTGCTTCTGTATCCCAAGGATATAGCGTTTCTAATTGTAGCTTTTGTTTTTTTCTAGCATAGATCTTTTCAATCAATGGCAAAACATGCAGCTTTACCGCTTCGTGAAATTGAAAGCAGTCTTCTTTGGCATAATCAAAACGACCAAGTTCCACAAATTTATAGTCGCGGTAATTAGCAAAACCCGCATTCTTAGCTACTTCATCTCTTTTCTGAATCAACTTAGAATAAAGGTCATGCATGGCATCTTTGTCCTGCAACCTACGCTCTTGAATTTTGCGATAAACTTCTTCGCGCAATGCCCTATCATGACTTTCCAAAAACTTAGCAGCCTGTTGAAGGGTATACTCCTGCCCATTTACTTCAATCATCATTTTACCAGCTATTGCACCATAGTGTTGTTGCATCACACTTAATTCGGCCTGTAAGGGTATATTGGCTTCTCTGAATAGGTCGATGCTTTTTTGAACAGAACGCAAATAAGTGAAATATTTTTTGGGGTCTAGCGCTTTGCTAAAAGGAGAATTAATCAATTTCTTATTTAACTGGTCGGCATAAGGCTGCAGTTTAGGCTGAATTTCCATGCAGAAATAAGTGAAAGCCTCTTCAAGACTGGCATCTGTGGTGTCGCAGGTCATTTTAATTTGGCGCCAGCAGGCGTCTTCACTTACCACTGCTTCCACTTCACTCATATCTTTCAACCATTGTTCTAATTGTTCAGATGAATCAATGGGTTGGTCGACCAGCGTTTTAAAAAACGGTTCTAGCATTTCCCAATTGGTTACTTTAAAATCAAGGGGAACAAAATGTCGCTCCAACTTCTTTATATCAGCATTTAAGATCATAGAAACTAATTTGAAACGCAAATTTAGTGGAACAAGACCGTGCAGATGGCGAGAGAATGCTATTTTTACAAACTCTTTATCAAATTTTAGTGTGTGTGACGGATATCATTCAATTATTGCCCGATAATATAGCTAACCAAATTGCCGCAGGTGAGGTCATACAACGTCCGGCCAGCGCGGTAAAAGAACTATTAGAAAATGCAGTGGATGCAAATGCTACTGAAATTAAATTATTTGTGGGTGATGCGGGCAAAGCATTGATTCAAGTGATTGACAATGGCAAGGGGATGAGCGAAACTGATGCAAGGATGGCTTTTGAAAGGCATGCCACTAGCAAAATCAAAAACATAGACGACCTGTTCCGGATTAAAACCATGGGTTTTCGTGGCGAAGCGCTCGCTTCCATTGCCGCAGTAGCTCAAGTAGAATTGAAAACCAAAAGAGCAGAAGACAATCTGGGAACTTTTATAGAAATTGAACATAGTCAGGTGGTGAAACAAGAAGCCTGTGCCTTTCAAGTGGGTACGAGCATTAGCATGAAAAACCTATTTTTCAATGTTCCTGCCAGAAGGAATTTCTTGAAAAGTAATGCCGCTGAAATGAGGCATATCATGGAAGAATTTATTCGCGTAGCGATGGCTTTTCCTGAAGTGTTTTTCTCTTTAACCAGCAATGGCCAAGAAGTTTTTCATTTGGAATCAGGTTCTCTAAAACAAAGAATTGTACAAATACTAGGAGCGCAATACAATGCTAAATTGGTGAGTGTTAACGAGGAGACCGACTACATGGATATTTACGGTTTTGTAGGCAAACCAGATACGGCTAGGAAGACAAGGGGCGATCAATACTTTTTTGTCAACAACCGTTTCATCAAAAGTGCCTACCTGAATCATGCAGTAACCAATGCATTTAGTGAGATGATAGCAAAAGATAGCTTTCCTAGTTATGTGTTGTACATCGACCTAGATCCTTCGCAAATAGACATCAACGTACATCCTACCAAACAAGAAATTAAGTTTGAGGATGAAAAAATTATTTATGCGTTTGTACAGGCTGCAGTAAAACATTCCTTGGCTCAATTCAGTATTGCGCCTTCCTTAGACTTTACCCTAAATGCTGAGATTCAAAATCTTGACGCTATAAGTAAACCATTTACGACCGACAAAAAAGATGCCGCTGCTGGATCTAATTTATTCAAAACATTCTCGCAAAAAAATCAGGCACATTTTATTGAACCAACAGAAAATAATGAGTTAAAACACTGGAAGCGATTTTATGATAGTCCAGCAGAAAATTCATTACTTACTCCTGATTTTACTGCAAGACATGAAAGTGTTCAACAAACCATTTCGCCCCAAAATGCAAATCAACTAATTGTCAATCCAGATACTGTATTGTTGCAATTACACAATACCTATATTATTGCTTCCACCAATAATGGGTTTATATTAGTACATCAGCAACTGGCGCATGAACGGGTTTTGTATGAGCGATATAGTTTAGCGGCACACGGACAAAAAATGGCTACCCAACAAAGCCTATTTCCTGCTGTTTTGGAACTTGCACCAGCTGATGCTGCATTGTTAAAAGACTTATTGCCCGATCTTCTAACTATCGGATATCAATTGGAAGTTAAAGATGATACTAGCTTTGTTATACAGGGTATTCCAGCTGATATTTTAGCGGGCAATGAGAAACACGCCATTGAATTATTGATTGAACAATTCAAACATTTTAGTAGCGACATTAAATTTAGTAAGCGAGAGAAATTGGTACGTTGCATGAGTCGACAACAATCTATCAAAGCTGGACAGTCTTTAATACAGAAAGAAATGATGACCCTGGTTGAAGACTTATTTACCTGTGGCAGTCCAAATGTTACACCAACGGGAAGTCCTACTTATCTTGAATTTAAAGAGGATTATTTAGATAGGATGTTTGGGCGGTAATTACAATATTTCAATTTTTCTACTATGCTACTCTTGGCCCTCCATAAGAGTACTTATAAACTGCTCAACGGATTTACGAATATTAGTCACGTTACCAGTATGGTTACTTACTAAAATAGAAAAAAGCAGTGTTTTTCCTTGTTTAGTTATGATGTATCCACTAAGTGCAACATTATTGCTGAGTGTGCCGGTTTTAGCATAGATTTTACCAGGACTATTTTTGTACAAACTACCCAATGTGCCATTACCACCTGAAGCAAAAATATTGGTGATTCTGTTCCACGCAAATTCATTGCGTATTTTATCTAATACCGTAATGAAATCCTGAGGAGAGAATAAATTATACCTACTCAAGCCACTTCCATCTACCCATTTAGGTTTTTGTGGAAGGTCTTTTAAACTCGACTTGAGAATAGTATCAATTAATTTAGCCGTATTCATTTCACCCAACAGTTCATTACTTGCCATCAATAAACATTGTTCAGCAAAAAAGTTATCACTGCGGTGCATCATGATCTTTAATAAACTATCGGTTGGTTGCGAATGTACCTTAACAACATCAGGCCATCTTTCCAATTTAAAATTGCCAAGAACAACATTGTTCTTTAAAGTATCTCTTAGCAAATTAATCAGCAATAAACTATCTGCTGTATAAAAGGGCATATCTGTACCTGCAAAAGCTTTGCTTGCAGGTACCACAGTAAAATGGTTGGCCCCGATTTCCCTATTGATGTCATATAATCCATCACTAATACCTGCATCTTGTTGTACAAGTTTTTGAAAGTAATTAGGAGAAGCAATGGGTTCTTTTCCTTTTTTGAATTGAACCAAATTTCCATAGATAGGCATCATGCTGCGCTGTGCCATATAATCACTTTCATAGTCGTCCCATGACCATCCCCTTCCCCAACCATTGGATTTCCAATTTTGACCGGTGAGCAAAATGATTTTTTTATTTTTTAAAAAATCGTAAGCTGGTTGATTCGGAAAATCAGGATGAAGAAAACTTGGATCACCATTTGCTTCTACTTCTACAGTTCCATTTCCTTTATCAACGTAACGCAGTCCAACTAAACTATCACCTAAATATTTCATGGCCACATAACAGCTGATGATTTTGGTGTTGCTAGCAGGGATAAAGTATTTGTCGCCTTGATATTGGTACAAGTACTTTTTATTTGTTGGATCATATACAGCAATTCCAATATGCGCCCCAGCAAGATCTGGTGTATTTAATAGGTTCTTTTCTGCATTTAAGCTAATGGTATTATTATTATGCGTACTGGCATTGGTACTAATACTTGTAGAATTAGTACCTGTGGATTTCTTAGTTGTACTGCAAGCTAACATCAGGAAGACGCTAACAGCTATAAGCCAAAGGAATGATAACTTTTTCATCATTTGTATTAATTAGATCAATGTAAGTTAACCCATTCATCAAATTGGCAATCATTGTTGATTTCAATTTCCTAAACTGGGTGACTTTTAACTACTCACATTTAACTCCTTTCAATAGCTCTAAACCATCTCTCCGGAATTTCATTGTTGGAAGCTATCATATAATCGAAATGACTACATGCCACATATTTTCCATCCTGTAATTGCATCCACCATCTTCCAGTGCGTTTGCTTTGAAGGAATACCGTTTCCACTTCTGCAAAAGCCATAGTGAATTCGTTGAATTCGCTTCGGTTATCTAGTTCTGCTTCTTGTTTACTTTTGTGTATGCCATCCATCAGGTACCACAACATGTGAGAAATTTGTTTGGCAGTTAAATTGTGTTCATCATGCTCAGCCACGTATCCATAAATACCAATTGTATCGCAATTATTGCTCATGCCTGCGTATTGCATCAGGGTGCAAGCTTCTTCTCCATTAAATCCATTAGGGGTTAATCTATTTGCTGGTGCATGCGCGTGTTGGATAGCAGCGATGTCAAAACTAAACAGCTGACTATTTCTAATAGCAGGTTCCATTTCTTCCAAACGCTCTTTTACTTTACCCACACGGTAACAGTCGAAGCCCAGTTTATCGATGGTTTCAAGCATGTCGGGGTGCATGAAATAGCTTTGAAAACCGATATGGCTATAGTGTTTTAGGTAATTGGGTAATCCAGTCAACAATTCTACCAAGAAATTATCCGCGGGTAAAACGCTGTCCATGTCAAGGTCAATTCTAGCGTCAATACATGCCACATCGATGATCCTGTTTCTTATTCCATAAGCCTGATATTGTGCGGTGGTAATATCGTGCGAACCGCCAAGGATCACTACTCTTTTCTTTTGGTCCATCAACTCTGCAACCACTGTTCTAAGTGCCGCATAAGTGTCTTCTAAAGTGGCCCCTGTTTTTATGTTTCCAATATCGGCCACTTTTACTTGATTATGCCAATGGAACAATTTATAGTATTCGCTTCTGATGGCATCTGGCGCATTGGTACTATTCATGCCAATACCAGAACCACGCATTTCTCCACAACCGACTATAACAAAATCGACCTGAGAGATATCTGGGAAGTTTTCGTCGAACACAGCTATATGCGTTCCGAGTTGTGTGTCTTTGAAGCCTTCGTCGTTCGATATCAGTGCAATATTAACCGGATCGAGAAAGTCTATAATGGATTGTGTTTGGAGCGCCATAGTAACTATTTCAAACTCATCAAACGTTGATATGGGGGCTTTATTGTATGTAGCAGTCTTTGATTAAAGGGTGTATTTGTAACCAACACCGCGTACAGAATGGAAATGCTTGGGGTTTCGGCTATCCTGTTCAAAATATTTTCTGAAACTCAAGATAAAATTGTCAATAGTTCTAGTGGTAGGATACACATTATAACCCCAAACTACTTGCAATATTTTTTCTCTAGTCACCACTTCTCCTTTATTTTCAAAAAGGAGTTTTAATAACATGGCTTCTTTCTTACTTAGTTCTATTTCCTGTCCATTCCAAGTATGGGCCGATTGTGCCTTGAAATCAATTTTATTATCCCCAAAAACATAGAGGTCATCCACCCCTTCTTTAACCAAGAGCTTTTTATTTTTTTGGATGAGTTTGGATACCCTCAATAAAAGTTCTTCGAGGTTAAAGGGTTTTGTGAGGTAGTC
>JANOYH010000284.1:0-9910 GCA_031428775.1 Bacteroidota bacterium | reverse complement strand
CATGTGCAACACTTACCCAATGCAAGGTTCCTTTCACATTAATTCCAGAAGTATCTGAACCACTTTTACTTTCGGGAATATAGCTACAATGCAGTTCCGTAATATTACCCTCCGCATCCTTCACAAAATCATCGCACTTAATAATGTAGGCACTTTTTAGCCGTACCATTTGCCCGGGTGCAAGGCGGAAATATTTTTTAGCAGGCACTTCCATAAAGTCGTCTCGCTCCACAAAAATCTCTTTACTAAATGGAATCATTCTAGTGCCAGAATTTGGATCTTCTGGATTGTTTTCACCAGTTAAATATTCAACTGTATCCGGGTAATTGGAAATAATCACTTTCAATGGGTCAAAAACAACCATTCTTCGCAAAGCCGTTTTATTCAATGTTTCACGAACACAAAATTCCAAGAGACTCATGTCAATGAGGTTCTCACGTTTGGCCACACCAATTTTATCGCAGAACTCGCGAATACTTTCGGCAGGATAGCCCCTTCTTCTCATCGCGGAGATAGTAGACATGCGGGGATCATCCCACCCATTTACATGGTTCTCGTTTACCAACTGCAACAATTTTCTTTTGCTCATGATGGTATACGTCATGTTCAACCTTGCAAACTCATATTGCTTAGATGGAAAAATGTCCAAAGATGCAATACACCAATCGTATAAAGCACGATGTGGTATGAATTCCAGCGTACAAATGGAATGGGTAATATTTTCAATGCTATCACTTTGTCCGTGTGCAAAATCATACATCGGATAAATGCACCATGTATCACCTGTTCTATGGTGGTGTGCGTGTTTGATGCGATAGATGATGGGGTCACGCAGGTGCATATTTGGACTACTCAAATCAATCTTAGCCCTCAATACTTTTTCACCATCCTGGTATTTACCGGCGCGCATGTCAGCAAACAACTGAAGATTATCTTCAATAGACCTTGATCTATATTCATTTGCAATGCCTGGTTGAATAGGGGTACCTTTTTCTTTGGCAATGGTTTCACTATTACTGTCATCTACATAAGCCAGTCCTTTTTGAATTAGCGATACAGCAAATTCATATAACTGTTCAAAATAGTTGGAAGCATACAATTCTTCTGCCCATTCAAATCCCAACCATTTTACGTCTTCTTTGATACTTTCAACGTATTCGGTTTCTTCTGTAATTGGGTTTGTGTCGTCAAATCGAAGGTTGGTTTTGCCGCCATATTTTTTGGCCAAACCAAAATTCAAACAAATACTTTTAGCATGACCAATATGTAGGTAACCATTGGGTTCTGGTGGAAAACGGGTCAAAATGGTCTGGTACTGACCAGCCTTCAAGTGTGACTCCACAATCTCTTCTATAAAATTCAGGCTCTTTTCTTCACTCATTAAAATCATTTCTAGGGCGCAAATGTACGAAATAGATAATGATGGATTAATTAGCGATCTCCACACTGTCAAAGAATGCGGTTGCATTTTCTTTTTTGGCAGCTGGATCAGCCGAATAGTATAAAACTTGGTGTAATACGGAACCAGTAAAAAATACATATCCAAAAGCCTTTTTACCCTTCAATTGAGGAGCGGTAGAAACAGATCCATCTATTTCCATATACAAACTGCTTTTCCCTTTAAAATTGGTTACTTCGTCTTTAGTTAGTGTTGCCCCAGCCATTTGTGCCATCATACCGCCTTTCATTTGCTCCCATAATGCGTCGCCTGCTGCGGCTACCATATCAGCTGATAATCCCATAGCACTAAGGTCAAATGACATGCCCATAAAAGCAGTTGCACTGTCTTTTGAAAAACTATAGATAAGGGCACCATTTGGTGCTTTGATTTCTTCCGGTTTACCGGGAAAAACCACTTTTACTTTTTCCGAAATCACTTGAGTGGTTGGTTGTGCAAAGGCCGACATGCTTATAAAGGAAGCTAGGACAAAAGAAATAATTTTTTTCATGGTTTGGTTTTTACGGGCAAAAATTACCCTTTTTTTAAATACAAATAATATTTTGTTGAATTATTTAAGCGTGAAAGTTTGACTCAACTTCAATTATTGGATAATTGCACAAAAAATCAATAGACACCACCATATCATTGTGTAATAGTCGATCTACTTCATTAAAGGCTACTTTTTCTCTATAGGCACGCATCAATTGTTCTAAAATAGGCGAACTCTTTAAGGGCCTTCTGAAATCCAAAGCCTGAGCTGCACTCATTAATTCTATGGCTAATAATTTCTCTACATTATTGATTACCCTCAAACATTTAGTAGCAGCATTGGCGCCCATGCTCACATGGTCTTCTTGATTATTAGAAGAAGAAATGCTATCAACAGAAGCAGGGGTACATAATTGTTTGTTTTCACTAACAATACCTGCGGCAGTATATTGTGGGATCATAAAGCCCGAATTCAATCCCGGATTTTTTACCAAGAATAAGGGTAGTCCACGTTGACCACTAATTAATTGATAGGTTCTTCTTTCCGCAATATTGCCTAATTCACTCATGGCAATTGCCAGATAATCTAAAACAAGGGCCAAAGGCTGACCATGAAAATTTCCACCGCTCACAATTAAGTCTTCTTCTGGAAATATATTGGGATTGTCCGTAACAGAATTTACTTCTCTCATAAAAACACTCAACACATGATCGAAAGCATCTTTTGTGGCGCCATGTACCTGTGGAATACAACGAAAAGAATAAGGGTCTTGTACCTGTTTGTTAGGCTGTAATGCAATTTCACTACCAGTTAAATGACTTCTTAAAATAGTGGCCGTATCAACCTGACCCTTATGTGCACGTATTGCATGAATATGTGGATTCAATGGTTCCAATATACAATCAAACGCATCAAAAGAAAGTGCACAAATTAAGTTAGCCATATATATCAAATGCTCCGACTTTTTTAGGCAATAAAGCCCATATGCACTCATAAATTGTGTACCATTGATCAATGCCAAACCTTCCTTGCTTTGCAATGAAATGGGTTTCCAATGAAACTTTTCCAATATTTCAGCAGCAGGATATTTTACGCCTGCATGCACTACTTCACCTAGGCCAAGTAAGGGCAAACTCATATGACTCAACGGTGCTAAATCGCCTGAAGCACCCAATGAACCTTGCGTATAAATCACTGGCAAGACGTCTTCATTATACATACTCATCAATCGCTTCACTGTTTCAATCTGTACGCCACTATGTCCATAGCTAAGTGATTTGATTTTTAACATCAGCATCAGCCGAACTATATCGGCGGGTACTTCCTCTCCTAGTCCACATGCATGTGATACCAATAAATTATATTGCAATTGTTCAATGGAAGATGCATCAATCCGAACATTTTGTAAGAATCCAAAACCCGTATTGATTCCATAATAACAGGCTGATTCGTCCTGCATTTTTTGGTCGAGGTAAGTTCTACAAGCCACAATTCTTTCGTGCGCGTCAAATGTTATGGATACCAGTTGTTGAAAATCCAACAAATGTTTCACCTGTTCAAAATGCAACCATTTTCTATCAAGCGGTAAATAATTATAACTCATATCGGCAATAGATTAATACTTTCTGTTGCTCATCCGTTTCAGAAAGTCAAACGAATGTCGATATTTTATAACAGTTGTAAAAAAAAATATCCTAAAATGGATCAAATTTCAATGCCTGGTAGTTGGGATCCTATAAATAGCTTTTACTTAAAAATTGCCATTGCTAACAAAAGCAATTTTCTTACTATCGGGCGACCAACTTGGTACATTCATCGTACCTTGTCCACCGTACAAATAAGCCACCACTTTAACAGGCCCTCCTTCTATTGGCATTGACCTTAAATAAACTCGTTGATAAAAAGGATGTTTATCCGCAGGTACTTCTTTAGGGAAAGAAATAAATACAAGGGATTTATTATCTGGCGATACATGAGGAAACCAATTATTTAATTCATCGAAAGTTAATTGTGTTTGATTTCCACCATCAGGGTCCATTCTCCATACTTGCATTTTACCAGTTCTGGTTGAACAAAAATATATATGCTTCCCATCTGAAGAATATTCTGAACCATCATCCAATCCTTTTGCTGTTGTTAACTGCGTTTCTTTACCGCCGTCTTTTGAAATTTGATAAATGTCGAAGTCGCCATTTCTATCTGCTGTATACAACAATAGTTTGCTGTTTGGCGACCAGCCATGGAAATAACTTGGACTATTCTCTGTAATTCTTTTAGGCACGCCTCCTTTTATAGAAACGGTATATACAACAGATTGGCCTTTTGATTCAACTCCATGATGACTGATACCGATTTGTTTTCCATCAAAACTCAACACATGATCGTTATTGTTTTTATTAGCAAAATCTGTATTTAAGATGGATGCAGATTTAGAGGCGATATCAAAATTATAGAGTTTCCCTTCTGAATTATAAATCAAGGTTTTTCCATTCGGAGTCCAGTTAGGCGCCTGTAATGAAATAGGTGACCTAACAAGCTCTTCACGTTTGCCAGTTGAAATATCCATAACCTCTAATGAACTACCCAGGTAAGTCTTATATTGAACCAAGTTATCTGGTGCAGTGTTAAATATTTTGGTGTTCACAAAATCTGCTTGCTCAGAAAATTTGTTAGTATGGGCACATACATAAAGCCCAGCAAACAATTCAGATCCAATATCAATACTATCTATTTCTTGCACCTGGTACAATTCACCAAAATGTGCTACTGACATGATAAACTTGTTACCTTTCTTCTCCAATTGCAATACATCTGGCCCAACAATTTTCAATTTAATTTCTTTCATGATTTCTCCTGCATTTTTACGAAATTGCAATGCAGTCAATCCATCACCATGAACGGTACATGTTACCACTGCAGCACTAGAATCTAGGCTACTTCTAATCATTAAGCCTGCTTTGCGATGAAGCTCGTGACCTTTTCCAATCAAAGCAACTTGTGTTTGAATGATAAAGTCGCCATTCATTTTTTTAGATAGAAAAGAAAAATGATCCGCCTTAAACCAGATATTTGAACCAGAACCTGTTATAGAATAGGTTTGATTTTGTTGATGATAGTTTACAGTTCCAGCAATCGCAGGATTTCCAACCTCTGTAAATGAATCAAAATCTCCGTACCTATTTTGAGTTGTTTGTGCAACTACTAAACTTGTTACAAGAAATAAACAAAGACCTGTCAAAAATTGAAAAGCATAGTACTTTTTCATGAGTTGGTTTTTAAATTTGATTATACAGAAAAAAATCTATTCATCATAAGTAACCAACTAAAGTTATGCAAAAGCACGTAAAAACAGAAACGCCCCAGGAATTCCCGAAGCGCCTCGTATTCATAAACCCACAATCGTTAATGCGTTTGAACAACTTTTTTAATGCCATAACTCCTATTCAAATTGAATCCAAGTGAAAAATTGCCTGGTTTCAAAGAGTTTTGGTTTTGTGACAACTGTTGAATATTGGTTGCACCTGAAGCACTTGAAAGGAAGAATTGGAAAATGTGTCCGCCGGTATCCCAGTCGTATCCAAGAGAAATAACATCTGGTTTATAATTAAGTGCTGAAGCACTTTCATCCATTAAATTTTCATATCCATTCAATTGACGAGAATATTCAAAAGTAATGGCTGTTTTGCTGTTCAGTTTCATACGTCCACCAATTGCAATTGAAAATATATTATTCACATTATTAATTCCGTATGGAACATAGTTATAGTGAATCATAGAAGGAATCAATTGCAATGAAAAGCTTTCACTA
This sequence comes from Bacteroidota bacterium, assembly GCA_031428775.1. GTDB lineage: Bacteria > Bacteroidota > Bacteroidia > Chitinophagales > Chitinophagaceae > Sediminibacterium. Next base: position 4,171 of record JANOYH010000284.1, on the reverse strand, counting down.
AATTTACGTGCAATCAATAGTTGATTTAGATAAGAGAATCTGTTCCATGCAAAATCGTCTGGACTAGGGCCTTCACTTCCATCAAAGTGCATTAATGAAAACAGCGCAATGGAAACAGGATAATTTTTTTGTCCAGTTTGCTGATTCATCAATTTAAACTTGGCCCAAGATTCAAACTGTGCATTTCCTGTAGCAGCCAAGCCCATATTCAACCAATTAGCAAATGAATAGTCGAAAGACATATACGTGTTGGCAAATCCAGAATTCAATCCAAACATTTGTGCCACATTTGACCAGCCCTTATCTTCTTTCCAAATTTGACCGAAGCGGTGACTGATCATAAATTGTAAATTGCCTTTTCCAGTCATTTCAACACTTTGAAAATTGACAATTCTAGTAGCTTTAAAAGTTGCAGTAGCAATATTTTTTTTCACTATAGCAGAATCTTCTTTGATCAAATCTCCTAATAAGTCGTCTTGAGCGCTTGCTTTCAGTATAAAACCGCAAACAAGTAGGAGTAATAAAATTTGTTTTTTCATAACCTTATTTTTACTGATTAGATTAGTTTAATTGAAACAAGATGATAGCATCAATAGGTGTTTCGTCAGATAATTTTGGTTTCACTAATGCAGGAATATCAATACCATAATCTTCTGCTTTAATTTTAAAGTTGCAGGTAAAAGTGCAAGACTTCCCTTTAACTTCCATCTTAACAGCAGCCTTAAAGTTTTTAGTTATACCATGTAAGGTTACTTGACCTTCTGATGACATTTTGTAAACCCCATCTTTCGTTAATTGGTCTTTTGAAAATCCAATTAGTTTTCCTTTAAATGTTGCGTTAGGAAATTTGTTGGTATGCAAATAATTCTCATTAAAATGTTCTTCCAACAATGCATTATTAAAGTGGAAAGTTTTCATGGGAACTAATAAAGCAACCTCACTAGTTTCTACTTTCAACACTGCAGTACCTTCTTTACTTGCAGAAGCATAGTCTTTATGACTCTGGTCTTTATTAGGGTTAAAGAAAATACTGGCGTCTCTAGTTTTATAGGTTTGAGCAATAATTAAATTAGCAATAAAGATGAATAGCAGTGCTAATAAGGTGATCTTTTTCATTTGTGAATTTTTATACTTTTCAAAGTGGGTTTAAATTATAAAGGCATTCCTTGGGCAATCCAAGCTAAAAAGGTAGAAGTACAAGTAGCGCTTAAACTTAAAGGACCACCTTTATGACCCGTCTTTCCGCTACTAGCCATAATTGCACTTAATTGGTCCTTAGTTGCTACCATTTTTGCGTAGTCTAGATTTGGCCCTAGTCCACCGTGACAAGCACTCCCCTTACAATCTGTTTTGTAAATAGGAACAATATTAATGGTGTAAGTAACTGGTCCAGTGATTGGAGGTGGTACGTAATTGTCTTTGGCACCTTGTTCAACCCATTTTAAAACGAGTGCAGATTGTGATGGTGTAAAATATATTCCACCTTCACCAGGGTGCGATTTTCCTTTAGCCATATCATTAAGTATGGCTGCTCTAGATTGGATGGCACCATACCAAATAGTATCTTTATAAGAAAACTGTACCGCATTGGAATATTTTCCATTGTTGTGGCAACCGCATCCACCAGAAATCATGATGGGTACTATATCGTCTCGGAAAGAGATGGCAGCCAGTGCATCAGCAGTTGGTTTGGTAACGTCTTTATTGTTGTTATAGCAGGAGAAGAATAGCAGGATCCCGCCAATCACTCCCAGATAAGTTATTATTTTCTTCATAAAATAGATTTTTCTGTTTGGATTATTTTGTAATGATTTTTCCGGAAAGCGTATATTTAAAAATACCTGTTCCATCCAGTCCAAATTTCCATGTGTCAGGAATATTAGGATCTAAGAAATACCATCCTTTTATAATAGCTATCTCTGCAGGTTTTAAACCACCATCATTATAAGCCATGTCGCCTTGATGTTTAGTAGCAAAGACTTTTGTACGTGGAGGCGCATTTAAAATAGTAGTATCCACTCTTGATAACATGGTACTAGTGGCAATAAATGGATCACCTTTTACATAAAATGTTTTTCCTGCAGTATTGGTAAAAACAACCGAACTATTTGATCGAATAGATTTAGGATAAAATATATCCATTAATATGTCGTCATAGGTATTTAATGGGCCACGACCACTGATAGAAGAAACAGGCGCTCCAAATGTCATATAGGGTCTGAAACTTGCATTAGTCAACGTATCGGCATAAAATTTACGCACGCTGTCTTTATAGGTATTCCAAACAGAAGTCAACTTAGGGTTAAGCAATTGTGGGTATCTAGTGATAGCACCTGACGTTTGATTCTGAAATACATAAGTAGTAGAATCCGCAGTTGTTAAAGCACCTAAATAACCTTTCCTAGCCCAACCGCCGGTAGCTGTTGCTTGATTGTGACAGTTCCCAGAAGAACATCCAATAGCAATTAATGCAACAGCTGCAGGGCGATAATCTTCTAAGCCTGGCTTGTCTTTTGCACCATTTTTGATCCAATTATAAATGATGGACTTTTCAGAAACAGTTAAATCAACGCCATAGTTTACTGGAGGCATCGCTTTGTTTAAATCACTGGTTGTAACTAGTTGAAATAATTGACTGGCATCAGGATTACCCGGTACAACCATTGCTTTTACACTTTCATAAGTATCTAAATAAGGTTTCACCCCTCCATTACCATGACATCCTGCAGAAACGCAGTTGTTCCTGATAATTGTTCTAACACTTTTAGCTACAACAATATCATTGATTCCAGGCTTTACATCAGCAAACGGTACTACCGTAGAATCATAATAAGGTGAAAATAAAGTTGAATCAGGGGCATTCACTAACGCACGTGATATGGTAGACGCGTTGGTGCCATCTTTTTTACACTGAACCAATAACAGTGAAAATAACAACAGGCAAATTAGGCCGATGAAGCCTTTTGGGTTGTAAACCATTTTTTTCATACACTTATTTTTTTTGAGGAATAGGATCTTTAGAAATAGTCAATCCGCAGATTCTTCCTAAATACTATTTCTAATGAGTGTAAAACTAGACTGTGATGAATGACAATTCGATGACATAAGACAGTTCAATTCATGATTTATATCATAGTTCCTAATGTGATTAATCAGCTTTAATGTTGCAACATGAGCTCAACTTTACAAAATAATAAATACCCTTATGAAGAAGAAAATTTTGTACTCAGCATTAGCTATTGTAGTTGTATTAGGGATCCTCATTGCATTTAATAAAGAAAAAGCCACTCAAATGGTTGTTGACCTAGGAATGGCCATGACATCATCAGTAAAGCATAGAGATCCTTCAACAGAAAAAGCGAAATTTGAAATGACTGCTGAGGCTTTTTCTAAAGCCTTTAAAGACAATGCTGAAGAAGCTAATAAATTATACATCAATCAAGCCGTTTTGGTAAATGGTGCTATTACCAATATTGCAGGAGTTACCATTACATTAGGCAATATTGCTTGTAATATGGATAGTACGCAAATTGCTAAAATCAAAGACTTACAAGTAGGCGCCAACATTAAAATTCAAGGACTGGTTGTTGGTTACAATGATTTAATGGAAGAGATTGCTTTAGCACAGTGTTCAATCAAATAACCTCCTGTTCCATGAATAGGGTATTTTTTTGTGTTTTGGGGTATGCCAATGAAGCGATATAGGCATCACCTATCGGAAAACTGACCATGATCCAATGATCTGTACCCTCCATAAAAAATGGAATGACACTCATTCCATCAATACAAGGTACAACAAGAAGACTTTCATCAATCCCTTTACCAGTGGCTTTCACCAAGGCTTCTTTTCTTGTCCAATAAAGATAAAATTGCCTCCTACTATCAGCAGCTTCCAAAATGGACTTTTGTTCTAGTTGGCTAAAACAAGTTGGTAATAAGTGTTCATACTGAAATGATTGATCTAAGTATTCAAGATCAACCCCAATCATAGCATTTGAAAATGCTATGAGTATCCAATCACCTGCATGGGTTAGATTATATTGTAATCTACCCGCTTCTTTATTTGTTATCAATGGCTTTTTGTTTACGCCTACCCCTATGCTCACTTCATTGGCGGGTATCGCTAAATACTGCCCAATTAATAATTTCAATAACGCCCTAGATATGATAT
>JANOYH010000283.1:0-4721 GCA_031428775.1 Bacteroidota bacterium | reverse complement strand
GATAAAATTTTCCAACCATTCTTTACTACCAAACCTACTGGCCAAGGAACAGGCTTGGGCCTTAGTTTGAGTTACGATATTGTGAAAGCAAATGGTGGAACTTTAACGGTGAATACAAAGGAAGGTGAAATGACCATTTTTAGTCTAATCTTGCCTTTTTAGTTAAAATATTCGATAATTTAGACCTAAATTTAAAATATATCCGGTATTTATAATTTTTAAATTAGAAATATCTGATATTTGTCGAATAATACGTCAAAATATATATGAAAGTCTTTTACAACACATTTCTAAAAAAGAGTGCAGTATTCTTATTGGCGCAAGGCAAACAGGTAAGTCAACTCTTCTAAAACAGGTAGAGGAGTATTTGAAAAAAGCGGGTGAAACAGTGGTGCTATTGAATTTAGAAAGAAAAAATATTTTGATTGAATTGAATCAAGATCCCGAAAACGTTTTACGGTACATCCCAAAAAGAGAAGAGAAAAAATCTTTCCTATTGGTTGACGAAATTCAATACTTAGATGATCCTGCCAATTTCCTGAAACTCTTATACGATGAATATTCAAATGATATTAAAATAATTGCCACAGGTAGTAGTGCTTTTTATATCGACAAACATTTTACAGATTCATTAGCAGGAAGAAAAAAAGTATTTGAGTTATCTACTTTAAATTTCGAAGAATTTCTACAATTCAAAAATGAACTAGAACTACTTAAAGAACTTCGTGATGTAAAAACTGGCATCATACAAAAATCAGTAGCAGCTCCCAAAATTTGGTTGGCTTTAGATGAATACATTAATTATGGTGGGTATCCAGCAGTTGTACTAGAAAATAACATGAAAGACAAGCTGGAATTACTTCAGGAGATAAGGGATTCATTTGTTAACCGAGATATTTTGGAATCTGGAATAAAAGATGAAATAAAATTTTATCGGTTAATGATATTGCTTGCTGGTCAGACTGGCAACTTGGTTAATATTAGCGAACTATCAAATACGTTGAGATTAACAAATCAGGAAACAGAGCAATACTTATTTGTGTTACAAAAATGTTTCCACGTTAGCTTAGTAAGACCGTTTTATACAAATCTTAGAAAAGAACTGGTAAAAATGCCAAAGCTCTATTTTAATGATCTGGGATTGAGAAATATTCTCATCAACTATTTTTCGCCCATTGATCAAAGAGCAGACAAAGGTTCTTTGTTAGAAAATTTTGTCTTCAAGAAATTGTCTGAAAATTATACAAAAGATCAAATCAAGTTTTGGCGAACTGCCGATGGCAACGAAATAGACTTTGTCATGGAAGACTCAAATGGCAAAGGCAAGGCTATTGAAGTAAAATTTAATGAAGCTGAAATTAGCTGGAAGAAGTGTAAAAAATTCACAGAACAGTATCCAGAATATCCTTTGAAATTTTATTACTGGCAATCAGATGACTTGCTCTTGTAATGAAAAAAAGATAATTAAAATACAACGCTTTGCGTATATTTAAGTATGCGAAAATCTGCTTGCTTTTTGTATGTTAGTTTGATGCTGATATGCCATGTAACATTCAGTCAAAATGCTGCTATACTAGATTCAAATATAAAAAAGTCATCTAATACTAGCTTATTTGCCGACCATTCCGTTCTACAAATTAGTCTGCGCGGTAATCTCCGAAACTTATTAAATGATCGGGACGAAAATCCATCTTATCATTCTATTCAAATTGCTTACAAAGGGTTAGATGGCAAAGAAATAGCGATGTCAGTTAAAGCCAAAACAAGGGGGCATTTTAGGAAATTGAAAGAGAATTGCAATTACCCACCACTGTATTTAAACTTTGAAAAAAACGATACACTTAAAAAAAGTATTTTCAAGAGTCAGGATAAATACAAACTTGTGATGCCTTGTAGAGGAGATGAATACGTAGTTAGAGAATGGTTGGTATATCAATTGTACCATATCATCACAGCAAAATCATTTGAAGCCAAATTGGTTAAAATTAGCCTAGAAGATAGTAAGTCAAAAAAGAAATTGGAACCATTTTATGGAATCTTATTAGAAGACGATAAAATAATGGCCAAAAGAAATGGCTTTATTAGCCTTGAGAGAAAACTAAGGCCCGAGCAAACTGCTTCTTCCTCCTTCTTAACAATGGCTGTTTTTCAATATTTGATTGGGAACACCGACTGGTCAATACAATACTTGCAAAATATTAAGTTGATCATGCGCGATTCAACTAGTATTGCTCATCCTGTTGCCTACGATTTTGACCATTCGGGTATGGTAGATGCGCCTTATGCACGTCCGGCTGAAGAATTATTGATGAGCTCTGTATTGCAAAGAAGATACCGCGGCTATTGTATTACCGATATGAAAAAAATTCAGCCCACACTTGATTTATTCAACAGCAAAAAATCGGAGATTTATCAATTATATCAGGATTGTACTTTAATTGATGGAAAGTATAAAAAATTAATCTTGAAATATATAGATGAGTTTTATGAAACCATCAATAATCCTGTATCATGGCAAAAAGATTTTTCTTATCCATGCGACAAAACTGGAACGGGTAATATTGTCATTAAAGGATTGAGGGAAAATTAGCAATCATGATAAGCAGTTTTTTAAATGAAACATACTAATAGGAATAAGCAGTTTTTTCAGTAAAACATACTAATAGTGGGACTATTTATTTGCCTTGGTGTTGATTGTTATTTAACTGGAGCACGATAATTGATTCTCAGCAAATTGGCTGTGCCCCCTGCTGCTTCATTCGATACAAATAAATCGCCTTGATCATTAAAAGCTATTCCTTCTGGCTGTTTGAACACAGATGGGTTTAATTCGAATAAAAATTTTGCATGCCATTGAGTATCTAATACCATCAATTTATTATTCACTGCAGAAATAACAAACCATTCTTTTGTTACTGAATTAAAGGATAGGCAGGAGGGATGGAAGTTTTCCTTTTTGGCATTTGCCTCTTTTCTAAGTGTTGAAAATTTCACTTTAATGGGTAATACTACGGCAGCTTTATTCCCGTTTGCGGGTTGAATTTCATAGATAGTCAACTCTTTTTTATCATCTTCTCCTTTACAATTTTTACACAATACATACCATTTATTGTCTTTGGCAAATATTCCTTCATACTCACCCGATGGCAATAAGTCTTTTATGACTGTTACCTGTTCTATATTTTCCATCCACGTATCAGTCTTAGCAAAGGTTACCAATTCACCATTGCTTTTTAAAACAACAAATTGACCGTTTTGGTTTATACTGATATCTTCATAATCTCCTTTGTTGTAGAACTTGTTTTTGATTAGTGCTTTACTAGAGAGTACATATTTGTACAGTTTGCCTGATTCGTCTTCAATAGCATAAAGGCTGTCATTGTTTCCTTTTAAAAAACAAATGCCTGATACTTCATCCAATGCATGTGGAAGTTGTATTATTTCAGGTGCTGTTAGGTCATATCCCTGGGGACTTATAAAGCTAGTCTCAGTTTTACAGCCCCATATAGCAATAATCCATAAAACAGTAATAAGGCTATTGTTATGAATATTTTTCATGGTTTATTATCTAAATTATTAGTGCACCATTGGCTTCTTTAATTCACCATTAGCTTCTTTAATTCATAATTACGGCCGCAGCATAGGCAATTACAGCTAAAATTAGTCCATACATAAAAATGGTATAAGAAATATTCAACAGCCTATATTTTCTCCCCAATACTTTTCCCTGTCCATAAATGTCTTTTGTAAAACTGGCATACAAAAACTGTTGATCTGTTAAAAGCGCCTGAATGCCTTCTTCATATTCTTCGAAACTCATATTGTGAAAATTTCCAAAAAATAAAAGATTTACCGATTTATTGTTTAACTGTTCTTTTGTAAACTTACCTGCAGTCATTTTTGGACGAGTTGCTAATACCGCGAAAATGATAGTAGTTAAACTCACTATCAATAATAGCAGGGTAGGGATGAGTAAATGCCTGTTCTCGTCTAAACTTTTTAAGATCAATCCAAAAACAACTGAGATGATCACCGAGTTTACCGTAATCATAATTTGTGCTTTATTATCGGCCATTTCACTAATTCTCACATTGTTAGTAGAGCTTAGTCGAAACATTGTCTCACTACCCCTTACTGTTTTTATTCTCTTTTTCTTTATGGCGATTAATTCGTCTAACGATTCGGTTTGATTGTTTAATTCAAGCGATAACTTTTCAGCTGCTTTTAATTCGGCCTCGTTTTTTTTATTGATTTTCTCTTCTTGTCTGTTTTGAATCAAAGCTAGGTTCTCCGCTTTGGTTTGGTTTAATAACAGCTGACAATAATCGGTATGATAGTGGTGTGTTGCAAGCAATTTGATGTTAGTTGTTCTCCAAGAATTCCCGTCTATTTTTTTTCCACTAATTGCTTCCAATTCTTTTTTCATCAACTTTAGCTTTTCGCTATAATGATGGGTACCTAAATAATAATTACCTGCATCGCATAGAATCTTTTCTGTGATGGCTATAGGGTTTTGAGGAAATTGAGTACTTAAAATACAAGATTTGATAGCAGTTATTACCGATGATTCAACCGATTTTAGCGTTAAAAAAGTCTCGGCTAGTTCAGCGCTTTTAATTTCATAGTTGTCAATATTGGTTGATCCAAATCCAGTATATAAAAATGAGGCAGCAGTATTTAATATAAAACTGTCTTTTTCGCCCAGGTTATAATGCTCTGCA
>JANOYH010000282.1:0-6332 GCA_031428775.1 Bacteroidota bacterium | reverse complement strand
CTCACTGAAAAGTTCCTATTATTTGGAGGGGCAATTCAAGTAGCAGGCGCGGTTAAAAGCAATAAAATTAAAAAGCACGCTACCAGTGATTTCATGGAAATTGAACGCCAACGCGGAATCTCTGTAGCTACTTCCGTGATGACTTTTGAATACAAAGGAATTTCCATCAACCTATTAGATACACCAGGACACAAAGACTTTGCAGAAGATACCTATCGCACATTGACCGCGGTTGATAGTGTTATACTAGTCATTGATAGCGTGAATGGGGTTGAAGCACAAACCAGAAGATTGATGGAAGTTTGTAGAATGCGCGATACGCCCGTAATTGTTTTCATTAATAAAATGGACCGAGATGGGAAGAACCGATTCGACTTATTAGAAGAAATTGAAAACGAGCTAAAAATTTCTTTACACCCCATGACCTGGCCCATAAATAATGGAAAGGAATTTAAAGGGGTGTACAATTTGCACGATAAAAACCTCCGACTATTTACAGCAAGTACAAAAGCGGAAGAAGAAGACGTAATTGCCATTAGCGATTTGAATGATGCTTTATTAAACGCTAAAATAGGAGAGCGAGACGCCAATCAATTAAGAGAAGACGTTGAGTTGATTGATGGCGTTTATGGTAAACTGAAAGCGGTTGACTATTTGGATGGAAAAATCGCACCTGTTTTTTTTGGAAGTGCCGTGAATAATTTTGGCGTGAAAGAAATGCTCGACACTTTTATTAGCATAGCTCCTGTTCCAAGAAGCAGGGAAACCTCTACCAGAACGGTAACTGCAGAAGAAGATAAATTCAGTGGTTTCATCTTTAAGATTCACGCCAACTTAGACCCCAAACACCGCGACCGCATTGCCTTTATGCGCGTATGCAGTGGTAAGTTTGAAAGAAATAAATATTTTCACCACGTACGCCTTGATAAGGATATGCGCTTTAGTAATCCCTATAGTTTTATGGCTAGAAGCAAAGACGTGATTGAAGACGCTTTTGCAGGTGACGTAGTGGGTTTATTTGATACCGGCAATTTTAAAATTGGCGATACACTAACAGAAGGGGAAGACTTTTTCTTTGTGGGCATACCTACTTTCTCACCAGAAATTTTCAAGGAATTGGTCAACAAAGATCCTATGAAAACTAAACAATTAGAGAAGGGGGTTAGTCAGTTAACGGACGAAGGAGTGGCCCAGTTATTTACTCAGTTTGGAGGCAACAAAAAAATTATTGGTTGCGTAGGTGAACTACAATTTGAAGTAATCCAATATCGCCTTTTACAAGAATATGGTGCAGCTTGCGAATTTAGAACATTGCCCTATTTTAAAGCTTGTTGGCTCACAAGTAAAGATCAACTGAAACTAGACGACTTTCTTCGTTTCAAACAACAAAATTCTGCAGAAGACAAAGATGGTCACCCTGTTTATTTAGCTCAAAGTGAGTGGTTCTTGAATACAGAGATTACCAATAACCCCGATATTACTTTCCATTTCTCAAGTGAAATACACAAATAAACCAACCAATGATCACCTAGTTTTGATGATCATTATTAAAACAAAAGATGGATCCATTTGAAACAGAAAGATTAATAGTCAGGCAATTCACCGAATTGGATGGCAACGACTTCTTTTTGTTGAACAGCAATGAGAAAGTGGTGCAATATATTCGGCCTCCAAAAAATAGAGCAGAAAGTGACGATTTTTTAGCGGAAAACCTGAATTTGTATTTCGATGGATTTCCCTATGGTAGAATGCACGTTTCGGAAAAACTAACGGGGAAATTTATAGGTACTTTTTCACTCTTGTATTTGGATGGAGATGCCGACTACCATATTGGTTATGCCCTGCTTCCTGAACATTGGGGAAAAGGCTATGCTTCTGAATTGGTCAAATATGGTACCGCCATTTTTTTCAATAGAACCAAACATAGTTGCTTATTTGCCATTACCAATCCAGAAAATTTGGTTTCTGAATCAGTGTTATATAAAAATGGTTATCACCAAAGCGGTGAATACCTATTAGATCAGAAGCCATTACATCTTTTCCAAATTCAGCGTACTTTTGCCCAAATATGAAATCAAAATCCTTACAAAAAGACAAAGTCAACATCATTACACTAGGCTGTAGTAAGAATCTAGTGGATAGTGAAGTGTTGAGCGGACAGCTTATGGCCAACGAAATTTCGGTGGTACACGAGAATAAAAAATTAGATCATAATATAGTGGTTGTCAATACCTGCGGCTTTATTGATAAGGCTAAAGAAGAGAGTGTAAATACTATTTTGGATCAACTGGAACTGAAACGCCGTGGTAAGTTGGATAAGGTTTATGTAACGGGTTGTTTGAGTGAAAGGTATCGGAGCGACCTAGAAAAGGAAATGCCAGAAGTAGATGCTTGGTTTGGTACATTGGAATTACCATTGATTTTAAAACAATTTGAAGCAGATTATAAATCGGAATTATTGGGTGAGCGATTATTAAGCACTCCGCAACACTATGCCTATTTAAAAATTAGTGAAGGCTGTAATCGTACCTGCTCTTTCTGTGCCATCCCTTTAATGCGTGGTAAACACGTGAGCAGACCCATTGAAGAATTGGTGAAAGAAGCAGAAAATTTAGTAAAAAAAGGGGTGAAAGAAATCATGCTTATTGCTCAAGAATTGACTTATTATGGACTAGACATTTATAAGAAAAGAGAATTACCCAAATTGTTACACGCTTTGGCTGATATCAAGGGACTAGAATGGATTCGATTACACTATGCTTACCCAAGTAAATTTCCCATGGAGATCTTAGACGTGATGGCAGAGCGGGATAATATTTGTAAGTACCTCGACATGCCTTTGCAGCACGCCAGTAATAATATGCTCAAAGCGATGAACAGAAATATTACGCGTGAAGAGATGACCGAATTGATAAAAACCATACGAGCTAAAGTTCCGGGTATTTGTCTGAGAACTACGCTGATAGCAGGTTTTCCTGGAGAAACAGATGCTGATATTGAAGAACTAAAAGAATTTTTACAAGAACATCGCTTCGATAGAGTAGGCATTTTTAACTATAGCCATGAAGAGAATACATCTGCTTATGATTTGGTAGACGATGTACCAGACGAGGTTAAACAACTGAGGGCTCAAGAAGTAATGGAAGTACAACAAGAGATCAGCTATGAAAAAAATCAAGAAAAAATTGGACAAGTTTTCAAAGTTTTGATCGACAAAAAAGAAGCCGGAAGATACCTAGGGAGAACGGAATTCGATAGTGTAGAAGTAGATAATGAAGTAGTGATACATGCTACAAGAAAATTAGTGATTGGAGATTTTGTGCAAGTGAAAATCACCAAGGCATACGACTATGATTTGGAAGGCGAAGTTATTTGATGTATCGATAATTTTTTGGCGTTACACCTGTTACTGATTTAAAGTTTCTGTTGAAATTGGATAGGTTATTAAATCCTGTTTGATACCCAATGGTAGCAATCAGTTCTTCTGATTCTAATAGTGCTTTACAGGCATTATTGACCCTAATGCCATTTAAAAAACCACTATAAGGCTTGCCTGTTCTGGTTTTAAAATATTTACAAAAAGCAGTCTTGGTCATGTTGGCAACTTTAGCGATCTCTGCTAAACTGATGGCCCGATGACTTTCTTTAAAACTGAATTCAAGGATATTATTTAACCTACTTCCATCAAATGCTTTGATGGCTTTTTGTCCCGTTATTCCAGATAAATGCTTCAAATCCTTTTTGCCAGAAAGTTGATGTATCAGTTGTACAAATAGCACTAGTTTTTCTAATCCATCTTTCTCTTTTAGGTTAGTTAGGGTTTCTTTTAAGAGCTTACTTTTTTTGCCTAAGATTTGAAAACCTCCTTTACTTGAATTTAAAAAGGGTAGGAATAAACGCATTTCTGGACTTTCCCAAAAACCATTGCCCAAAGTAGTTTCGTCAAAAAAAACGGTGATGGTGCTGGCCTTTTTTTTACCCTTGAAATAGATAGGGTCATTTCTGAAAACGTGTGGCTGGTTCGAACCTATCACAAATAGGTCGCCCGATTTAAATCGGCCAATATAATCACCCGCAATTAATATGCCTTCACTTTCTGTAATTAATGTTACCTGTATTTCTGGATGTTGGTGCAGGTGATTATACAAGTGCGGCAGTTGATCTACTTGCACCCTGATGGCGTTTTTTGCAGTTTTAGGAATCTGGAAAGGAACTACTTTCATGGTGTTAAATTAATCATTTCAATTATACTATTGTTATAATTAGGATAATATAGTATTATAAATGAATAATTCAAGTGTAGCACCCTCTATTTTACTTGACTAATTTTGAGTCATTAAAAACATAAAACCTTATAGAATGGCCATTGACTGGAAAGGTGTATTCCCTGCACTAACAACTAAGTTTACTTCTGCTGATCAATTAGACCTTCCTTTATTTGATTTGAACCTTCAAGAACACCTAGCTGCAGGTGTCAATGGTATTATCTTAGGTGGCACACTTGGAGAAGCCAGTGTTTTAGAAACCGCAGAAAAAGAAACCCTCATAAAATTTGCAGTGGATAAAGTGGCTGGTAAAGTACCCGTTGTTTTAAACATTGCGGAAGGCTCCACTCGTGAAGCTTTACGTCAGGCTGCCTATGCCAAAGAATGGGGCGCAACAGGTTTGATGATGCTTCCGCCAATGCGTTACAAATCGGATCATCGCGAAACAGTTACCTATTTTAAAACGGTTGCTGATGCTACTGATTTGCCCATCATGATTTATAATAATCCTGTTGATTATAAAATTGACGTAACGCCTGATATGTTTGAAGACTTGACTGTTTGTGAAAATATTCAAGCCATCAAAGAGAGTACCCGAGACATCACCAACGTAACCCGCTTGATCAATCGCTTTGGTGATCGATTTAAAATTCTTTGTGGTGTTGATACCCTTGCAATGGAAGAATTGGTGATGGGAGCAGATGGCTGGGTAGCAGGTTTGGTTTGTGCATTTCCAAGAGAAACTGTTGCTATCTATCGCCTAGTTAAAGCGGGGCATATTGAAGAGGCAAGGGCTATCTATCGTTGGTTTATGCCTTTGCTTGAATTAGACATCCACGCCAAACTGGTTCAATACATTAAGTTAGCTGAAAAGCAAGCAGGTATTGGCTCTGAAGCGGTACGCGCACCTCGACTGATATTAGCTAGTGAGGAAAGAGAAAGAATTTTATCCGTTATTGACAACGGGATTGCTACTAGACCAACTCTGCCTGAATACCTTCATTTGAGTAATTAAGAATTGTATACATTACGGCTTCAAGTAAGAAATATGAGTGAACAAAATAATCTATTGAGTCTGCCCGAAACAAAGCTAGTCATGCAACAAGCAAGCATTGCTTTTCAAGCCTTTCAAAAAACGAGTGCTGATGATAAAGCTGGCTTTTTGGAAAGAATTGCTTTTGAAATAGAAGCATTGGGCGATGAGTTGATAAACACAACTATGGCAGAAACAAATTTGCCGAATGCGCGTCTTTTAGGAGAAAGGGGTAGAACAACCATGCAATTGCGCATGTTTGCAAATATGTTGCGTGAGGGTCATTGGGTGGAAGCAAGTATTGATCATGCAATAGCAGATAAAACACCACCCAAACCAGACATTCGTAAAATGTTGGTGCCACTTGGACCCGTTGTGGTTTTTGGTGCAAGTAATTTTCCCTATGCCTATTCCACTGCTGGGGGCGACACAGCTAGCGCATTGGCAGCAGGTTGTTCAGTTGTGGTGAAAGCACATCCTGCACATAGTAAAACCTCATTATTAATGGCAGCGGCAATAGAAAAAGCCCAAGTTTTTTGTCAGATGCCGCTGCATACTTTTCAGCATATAGCAGGTGATTCCTTTGATATTGGAAAAGCCCTTGTACAAGACCCCCATACAGCGGCGGTTGGATTTACGGGTTCCTTTACAGGGGGCAGGGCATTGTTCGATTATGCAGCTGCTAGAAAAAATTTGATTCCCGTTTTTTCAGAAATGGGGAGTACCAATCCCGTTTTGTTATTGCCCGATACACTAGAAAAAAACGCAGCAACTATTGCCAAACAATATGCTGGTTCCATCAATTTAGGCGTAGGCCAATTTTGTACCAATCCGGGCATACTATTTGGCATTGCTTCTGATGGACTAGACCATTTTATGCGCGCACTTGCCGATGAAATGATGACGATTGCTCCGGCAACCATGTTACACCAAGGAATCCTTGGAGCCTATCAAACTAAAGCCACCAAAGCCATACAAACAGAAGGAGTCACCCATTTTGGTTCTTCCAATGATGTGGTAACTACTACCCAAGC
>JANOYH010000281.1:0-12733 GCA_031428775.1 Bacteroidota bacterium | reverse complement strand
AGGCGGAAAGATTCATGCAACAGGAGAACTCATTAATGGTGCGGGTTTTGGCGTTTTTGACAATGCTGAAACAGTGTTGGCCATTGCGGCTACAGGCTGTGCAGAATTTACGCGCAAACAAACCGATGAATTAACGGATTGGGTTAAACGTCCGCAGATTGGCATGAATGGATTGGTCTATATCAAATGCAATGCTGATGGAACTTTTAAATCTAGTGTCGATAAATTTTATCCAGAAGATAAATTAAAAGCCATTGCCGCATCTGCTGGTGCAATTGCTGGTGATCTAGTATTAATATTAGCTGGCCGTGAAGAAAGAACCCGTAAAGCCACTAGTGAGTTGCGTTTGGAGATGGGCAAGAAATTGGGCTTCCGCAAAGACGATGAATTCAAATTATTATGGGTGATGGATTTCCCCTTATTTGAATATGCAGAAGAAGACAATCGTTGGGTGGCTCGTCACCATCCCTTTACATCGCCCAAACCAGACGAGATTGCCACTATGATCAACAACAATCCGCTCATTGAAAATGCCGATAAATATTTAGAGCACCCCTATTCAAATATCAAGGCCAACGCCTATGATATGGTCATGAATGGAAATGAAATAGGCGGTGGTTCTATTCGTATCTATCAACGCGAGCTTCAAGAAAAAATGTTTGCAGCACTTGGTATGACTGAAGAAGAAGCCAACCACAAATTCGGTTTCTTATTAGGTGCTTTTGAATACGGTGCTCCTCCACATGGTGGACTAGCTTTTGGATTTGATCGTTTATGCGCTATCCTTGGTGGAAGTGAGAGTATACGCGACTTTATCGCATTCCCAAAAAACAATAGTGGAAGAGACGTAATGTTGGATGCACCTAGTAGTATAGACGACAAACAATTCACAGAATTACAGATCAAATTAGACTTGCAAAAATAAATGAATGCTTATGACGGGAGAAGCACTCTTCAAACAATACCCCATCGTGCCCCATATTTGGGATGAGATGAAGTGCTCAGACGGGATTAGGAAGCAGTATTACTCCATCTTTGAAACTGGTAGTAAACTTAGCCTAGAAGATTTAGAGCAGAAACACAAATTGGCCAGTGAATTATTCATGAGTCAGGGAATTACCTTTACTGTTTACAGTGAGAATGAAGGCATTGAAAGAATCTTCCCATTCGATATTATTCCGCGCATTATTACCGGTGCAGAATGGAATCATATAGAAAAAGGCATCAAGCAAAGAATCAAGGCTTTGAACCTTTTTCTGAAAGACATTTATAACGGACAACAAATAATTAAAGACGGCATTATTCCTGCAGATTTAATAGCGTCTTGTCCGCATTTTACCCGCGAAGTATTTGGCATTGAAGTGCCCTACGATATTTATGTACACATTTCAGGCATTGACTTGATTAGAGGCGATGATGGTACTTTTTATATTCTAGAAGACAACCTGCGCACTCCTTCTGGCGTGTCTTATATGTTAGAGAATAGAGAAGTTACTAAGCGAATTTTTCCGAATCTACTTGCAGAGAGCAATGTGCGTATGATTAATAATTATCCGTTGATGTTGCACGATAACCTCATTGCATTGGCCCCCAAACAAAAAGCCAATCCAATGGTAGTTTTGTTAACGCCAGGTATCTATAACTCTGCTTATTTTGAACACACTTTCATGGCTAGGCAGATGGGAATTCAATTGGTGGAGGGAAGGGACTTACTAGTTGACAATCAAAAAGTGTACATGAAAACCACGGCTGGCTTAAGGCAGGTGGATGTAATCTATAGGAGAATTGACGATGAATTTTTGGATCCCTTGGTATTCAGACCAGACAGCGCCTTAGGCGTTCCTGGATTGGTGAGTGCCTATAGAAAAGGCAATGTAGCCATCATCAACGCAATGGGCAATGGTGTGGCAGATGACAAAGCAGTGTATGCTTATGTGCCTGATATGATCAAATATTATCTGAACGAAGACATCATCTTACCCAATATTCCTACCTATCAAATGAACAATGCGGATGAGCGCGAACACGTGTTTCAAAATATGCATAAAATGGTGGTGAAAGAGACCAATCAGTCGGGCGGTTACGGCATGCTCATGGGTAATAGTGCCACTCCAGAAGCCATGGAAAAAACCAAACAAAATATTTTGGCCAATCCGCGCGGATTTATTGCTCAACCACTCATTCAACTTTCTACCGTTCCTTGTTTGATTGATGGAAAATTGCAACCAAGGCATGTTGATTTAAGACCTTACGCTTTGTGCGGTCCTAATGGGATTGATATTGTTCCAGGTGGACTTACCCGTGTAGCACTTCGAGAAGGATCACTGGTGGTGAATTCATCGCAGGGAGGAGGTAGCAAAGACACTTGGGTAGTTGACATGCCCAATGAATAATAGATTGAAACCATTTGATTAACAAGAACACTTATTACATGCTTAGTAGAATTGCAGACTCATTATATTGGTTACAGCGCTATATGGAACGCGCAGATGGCATGCTTCGTTTGATGAAAACGAGTTATATCTTGTCTTTCGATAAAGTACAAACCAGTAGCATGACATGGGAACCAGCTTTAAAAATCTTCACTTCCTTGTCGGCCCACGATATTGAAACCCTGAAAAAAGACAATACCGCTGCGCTACAATATTTGTTGCTCGACACCAAAAATTTCAACTCGCTTAAAGTAATCTATACAAGGGCAAGAGAAAATGCAAGAGGCGTGCAAGACCAGATCACTAAAGAAGTATGGGAACAGGTAAATCAGATCTACCATCAAATTAATCAACCGGGAATTGCCGAAAAACTAGCTGGGCCAGACGCCATAAACGTCATTGACTCATTTATTAAGTATGGCGACCAATTTGTGGGTATCACTGATTCCACCATGCCTAGGGGTCAGGGTTGGAATTATATGAACCTTGGAAAATTTTCAGAAAGGTGTCTACAAACAGCAGAGTTTACCCATTCTTTTTTTAAAAAAGTGGACTTCGACTTCCAAAATGAACAAGACATTTTATTCTGGAGAAGCCTTTTATTGGCTTTATCTGGCTATGAATTACACTTAAAAAACTATAGTAATCAACAGCACAACTACAATGTAGCACAACAAGTACTTTTTGATAAAAATTTCCCAAGGTCGCTTTATTATGCTTTAGACAGGGCAAACAAATATTTAAACGATATTGCAGCTTCTAACCCTGTAGAAGGCAGTATTCAATTAAAACGTTCTTTTGGTAGATTATATAGTTCGATAAAATTTGCCGATTTGGATATAGTAGAAAGAGAGGGGTTAGAAAAATATTTGATCTATGTACGAAAAGAATTGAACGAATTCGGTCGTGCTTTAGGTAGAACTTATTTTTCTTATTCTTAAACAAAAAATATGTCCGTTTTTACGATACATCACATCACAAAATACGATTACGATAGGCCAGTTAAGGAAAGTGTGAACGAAATAAAAATGTATCCTTTTGCTTCGTCACACCAAGAAACTTTAGGCCATGAATTGATTATTACGGGCAATCCAGATCTGTTGAGTTTTACTGATTACTGGGGTAATAAAACAGGCTGCTTCAATTTGTTGGTACCTCATCGGGAAATGGTTATTGAAAGTAAATTAACGGTTCGAACTACTTCTAATGTGGAACCCGCAATTGAAACCCCATCTTATGTTTCAGACCTTAAAACGGCTATTGGAAACGACCTACATTTATTAGAATTAGTGCGTACTTCGCCTCCAGAATCTTTAGAGAAAATGGAATCTTATGTGGCTAGTTTTTATCTTTCCTCAAAAACCATTGCCGAGATTGTGAAGGATTGTTGTTCTTTCATTTTTACCGATTTCACTTATATAAAAGGCATCACCACTATTGAAACAACGGTTGATCAAATTGTAGCACAGAAAGCGGGGGTTTGTCAAGATTTTGCACACGTAATGCTAGAGCTTTTACGTATGATGGGTATTCCTGCAAGGTATGTGAGTGGTTATATCTGTCCCAATAAAAACGGCATGCGTGGAGAAGGTGCTACCCATGCGTGGGTGGAAGCCTATATCCCCAAAAATGGCTGGGTAGGCATTGACCCCACCAATAATGTCTGGGCTACTAGCAATCACGTAAAACTAGCCGTGGGAAGGGATTTTAACGATTGTACGCCTGCCAAAGGAACCTTTAAAGGGCCAGCAAGGCAATCCCTTTCAGTATACGTTTCGGTTGGTTATGAAGACGGACAAGTATTTGAAGAAATTTCTGATGTAAAATTGCAAAAACAATCTGCAGAAGCTGAGGCTGAGCTAATAATTGATAACTTCGCAGGACAGCAACAACAGTAGAAAATAGCTTTATGCAAAAATTGACTTTTTTTAGAATCCTTAGTTTTATACTAATTCCGATTGCCCTATTATTCCTCTTCATGGATTTTTTTGCATTGCTCATGGCATTGTCAAATCCAACTGTTTTGTTCCCCGTTTTTTTAATGGCAGGTATGGTCATCTATATTTTTACCAGTGCCTATTTTCTATTGGTTGGCATTGATAGAAAACAGGTTCTAAATCCATCTCTTAAAGATTGGATAAAAGTAAATGCCTATGTGACACTGTTTTTTGGATTTCAATTCATGCTCATCGCATTGAGTGTCTTTTATTTGAATCAAAATGATTTGAAGGAAATGGCCGATAAAGTTATGTCGGCGCAACCCAATATGCCAAAAACTATGACTAGTGCTTTGTTCTTGACAATGTTACGCGGTATGGCTTATTTCTTTTTCTTTTTAGCCTTCTTCTTACTCATACATATTACCATCTGTTTTAAATTATTAAAGGAACACGCTGGCCTTTTTTCTGAGAAACTTGCAGAATAATAGAATTTTCATGAAGGCTGTTTTTTTTGTACTTTTCAACTGTGAATGAAAGCATCCCATTAGCAGAACGAATTCGTCCGGCTTCACTTGACGATCTTATTGGTCAGGAGCACTTGACTGGCAAAGGCAGCATACTGCGAACTGCTATTGAAAATGGCCGTATTCCTTCCATGATTTTATGGGGACCACCCGGTGTTGGCAAAACCACCATTGCCAATATTATTGCGCATAGTTTACAACAACCCTATTTTCAATTGAGTGCAATCAGTAGCGGCGTAAAAGACGTTCGTGAAATAATTGAAACGGCCAAAGAGCAACAGGGAGCCATTTTATTTATTGATGAGAATCATCGTTTCAACAAGGGCCAACAAGACGCATTGTTGGGTGCCGTAGAGAAAGGAATCATTACCCTGATTGGTGCAACCACTGAGAACCCTAGTTTTGAAGTGAATAGTGCCTTGCTGAGTCGTTGTCAGGTATATGTTTTGAAAGCATTGAACCAAGCAGATTTGGAACGGCTACTAGAGCAGGCAATTGAAAAAGACAATAGTCTACTGCATCAGCAAATTGTATTAAAAGAAACAGAAGCGATGATTCGTATTTCTGGCGGTGATGCACGCAAGCTTTTAAACCTGTTAGAATTGGTTGTACATTCTTTTCCAAAACTGCCTCAATCAAAAGACCCTGCATTTTCTAACTCAAATGCAACATTAACAATTACAGATGATTTGGTGATGCAAGTTGCCCAAAATAAAATTGCCTTATACGATAAGCAGGGAGAGCAACACTACGACATTATTTCTGCCTTTATTAAAAGTATGCGCGGCAGTGATCCCAATGGTGCAATGTATTGGTTGGCAAGAATGATTGAGGGTGGAGAAGATGTAAAATTTATTGCTAGGCGGATGTTGATTTTTTCTAGTGAAGATATTGGTAATGCAAATCCGAATGCCTTTTTATTGGCTAATGCTTGTTTTGATGCAGTGAATAAAATTGGCTATCCAGAGAGCAGAATTATCTTGGCTCAATGTGTTACCTATCTAGCTTCTTCACCAAAGAGTAATGCCGCAGTTGTTTCCATCATGGAAGCACAAAAGGCAGTTCAACAATATGGAGATCAGCCCGTACCATTGCATATTAGAAATGCACCTACAAAGTTGATGAAAGATATGGACTATGGTAAAAATTATCAATATTCGCATTTGGGCGAAGGCAATTTTATTGAACAAGAATACCTTCCTCCCCCATTGGTAGGAAAGAAGTTTTATGAACCCGGAAATAATGCTCGTGAGAATGAACTGCGTAAATTCTTAAAAGAAAAATGGAAGGATAAATACAATTACTAAATGAACCTTTTTAAAAAAAATAGAATGAGAAAATTAGTTTGCCTTTTTATTGCAATCGGTTGTATTCAATTAGGGTTTGCGCAAACAACAATAAACCGCGATCCTGAAATTGCTCAAATGATTAAAGAAGTTTCTGCCGATTCATTGCAATCATATATTTTACAAATGGTTGCTTATGGCACAAGAAATACATTGAGCTCTGCCACCGATCCTAAGCGCGGAATTGGTGCTGCAAGAGAATGGGCACTGAATAAATTTAACAGCTTTGCAAAATCATCAGGAGGTAGACTTACCGCCATGATTGATACCACTACCTTGATGCCTGATAAAAGAAGAATTGATACGCCTACTTTATTAGGAAATGTAGTGGCTACATTAAAGGGTACCGACCCAAATGATCAGCGTATTTTTTTGATTAGTGGGCATTTAGATAATATGCGAGGCAGTGCCACAGATCGCATAGGTGATGCACCCGGTGCAAATGACGATGGAAGTGGTGTAGCTGCTGTACTAGAATGTGCAAGAATCATGAGCAAGCATTCATTTCCAGCTACTATAATTTTTGTTACAGTAAGTGGTGAAGAGCAAGGATTATTGGGAGCTTATTTCATGGCCAATAAAGCCAAGAAAGACAGCCTTAAAATTGAAGCCGTTTTGAATAATGATATTATGGGTAGCAATAATAGCAATGAAACCAATATCATTGACAATACGCGTATACGTGTATTTAGTGAGGGCTTGCCTGCATTTGAAACCGAGAAATCTGCTAAACAGATACGTCAACTTGGATTAGAAAACGACGGCAAAGCACGTCAACTGGCGCGTTATGTGAAAGAAGTGGGAGAACGTTATGTAGAGAATTTAGAAATAGTCATGGTCTATAGAAATGACCGTTTTTTAAGGGGTGGTGATCATACTCCATATGTAGAGAATGGCTATGCTGCGGTTAGGATTTCTGAGATGAATGAAAACTACAACCATCAACACAAAAATGTGGAGATGAAGGAGGGGATACAGTATGGCGACTTACCAGAGTTTATGGATTTTGAATACCTCCGCAAAAACACTGCCATGAATCTGGCCAATTTGGCCAACCTTTCCAAAGCACCTGCAATGCCAGAAGACGTAAAAATAGAAGTGAGAAAACTATCCAACTTTACCTACCTCACTTGGAATGCGCCTAAAACTGGTAAAATAAAAGGTTATTATATTTTACAAAGAGAAACTACCAGCGCATTCTGGCAGAAAAAATACTTTACAAGCGACAAAGAATATTTATTGCCCTTTTCAAAAGACAACTACTTTTTTGCCGTGCAGGCTGTGAATGAACATGGGAATGAGAGTTTGATGGTGGTGCCTGGGGTTGGGAGGTAATTAAATTTTTTGAGGTACTAGGCGCTCGGCTATTTTTTCTGATGCTTCTTCGCCCCTATGTCCGCCTTCGTGGTATTCTGCGTCTTCATTTACATCCCAGAGATCATAGAGCTCTTTGCCCGCAATAATGTTTTTGGCAGCAAGCATGGCTGTCATCATACTATGGTCTTGATTATTGTATTTATGCATCCCATTACGTCCCACTAAATACAGTCCAGGATAGGCTTTCAGGGCTTCACGAACATCTTCTACATTTTGTTTGTACCCATGGTCGTACACTGGATATGCTTTAGGCTGTCGAACAACATATCCATCAACAACTGCTGATGCATGTGTTAGCCCAATTTGTTCAATTTCTTTTTTTCCGAGATTGATTAAAGTCTCATCAGAGCTGGTCCAAAGGCCATCGCCTTCAAAACAAAAATATTCCAATCCATAACAAGCCATTTCTGGATCGGGTACCATATAGGGACTCCATGATTTAAAATTCTGGACCCTTCCTACCTGTACGCTTGGGTCGTGTATATAAATCCAATTATCATGAAATGCGTCTTCGTCTTTACAGATTAATACTACTGTTACAAAATCGCGGTAGCCTAATTGTTGTGAAGATTGCAAGGGCTTTGCAGGAAAGGAAGGAGCCACACTTGGTATTAATTCGCGCATGGGTGCTGATGACAAGACATAATCAAACCCTTCAAATGTTCTATTGTCTGAAGTATGAACCGTCCATTTTCCATCAACTTGAGCAATGTCTTTAACTCCAGTATTCATCTCTACTTGAACACCCATTTTCAAACACTTCTCTGTGCAAACTTCCCACATCATACCCGGCCCTTTTTTGGGATATCGGAATGAGTCGATTAAGGTTTTGATTACTTTACCTTTTTCACCTGCGGAAGGTTTTGACTTGAATAATGCATTCCAGATTGCACTGCTTAATGAAAGCCCTTTGATGCGTTGTGCAGCCCAATCGGCCGATATTTCATTACATGGTATACCCCAAACTTTTTCCGTATAGGTTCTGAAAAAAATATTGAATAGACGTTTGCCAAATTGATTGGTTACCCAGTCCTCAAAATTGGTCGGATTTTTAACAGGAAAAATTTTAGCTCTCACATAACTCATCACACATAAGAAGCTTTCCCAAATGCCCAGTTTCATCAATGCTTCAAAAGCTACTAATGGATAGGAGAAAAATTTCTTATTATAATAGATTCTTGAGCTACGTGGACGCTCTAACATTTCATCGCCAAGAATCTCGGTCCAGAAGTCTTCCACTTCCTTTGATTTAGAAAAAAAGCGGTGTCCCCCAATGTCAAAACTATAGCCCTTATAGGTTTCCGTTCTAGAGATGCCGCCAACGTATTTTGGGTCTTTTTCAAACACCATTACCTGCTGATTTTCCTTGCCTAAAAGATAGGCTGCGGTTAATCCGGCCGGACCAGCACCAATGATGGCAACTTTTTTCTGCATAAATTTGATTCAGAATAATGATAAACTTGCATTTTTGCAAGGCTGCAAAGGTGTAAAATAAATGTGGTTCTACCATTTGTTTTGCAACAGAAACAGGCATTTAAAGCTAAGAATTCTTTAAAAGATGATAGAAAACAAGTATAAATGGGCATGCATGCCCTTTCAGGAACTGAAACCGTTTGAATTATATAAAATCCTTCAATTAAGATTAGAAGTATTTGTAATAGAACAGGCCTGTATTTTTCAAGACATGGACGATAAGGACCAAGCTTGCCATCATTTGATGGGATGGGATGGGGAACTATTAATAGCGGGTACAAGGATATTGCCAAAGGGACTTGCCTATTCCGACTTTCCTTCCATTGGCAGGGTATTGAATAAAGCCACACATAGAGGTGCAGGACTAGGAAAAGAATTGATGGAGCGTTCTATTGCCATCTGTATTGAATTACATGGAGATGTGGGCATTAAAATAGGGGCACAACTATATTTGAAAAAATTTTATGAGTCCTTAGGGTTTGTTGCTATTGGAGAAATCTATGATGAAGATGGAATTGACCATATTAAAATGATTCGTGTTGCCTCAAAATAGTCCCCATTCATCTTCAAAAAGATCTTTTTCAAAAGTAGCCACCCAAATTTTGAATAGGTTTTTGAATTGGTCAAGTGATTCTTCGATAACCTGTTTATAGGCTTCATCTGCCCATCCCATTAAAACAGCAAAATTTATTTGCTCCATCATTTGTCTGCAGTTACTTCTAATAAGGGAAGCATTTTCCATTTTTAGTGTAAAAGAATCAACGCTAACAGCACCAATAATTTTTGGTGCTACAATCATAGCGTTCTGATAAATGAGTGATTTAGTGGAAGACTGATGACTGCCATCATTGTCATCTGCAAGGTTTTCAGCAAATGCAATAACCAACCCAAATAACTCACGCCATTGCTTATACAAATCTCTAGCTGCAAGAATACCCGGAGCGTTCTTCCAAGCCTCGCCATGAAGATTCATCCGTTTACTAAAACGGTTTTCGTCCCACTCAGGTAAAAAATTAAGTTGTTCTAAATCCATGGTTAGTATTTTAACTCATGTACGAAAATTATTTAGATGCAAGTTCCAATTTTAAAAAACGTGCCGTATGGCTTTCCTTATTCTTTACCATCAATTCAGGTACCCCTTCAAATAAGATTCTACCACCACCATCTCCGCCTTCGGGGCCAAGGTCAATGATATAATCGGCCACTTTAATGACATCCAAGTTGTGTTCTATTACCAGTACCGAATTGCCTCTGTCTACCAACTTATTTAACACGTCTAACAAGTGCTGAATATCCTGAAAATGCAACCCCGTTGTTGGTTCGTCTAAGATATAAAAAGTTTTGCCTGTATCCTTTTTCCCTAGTTCAGTTGCTAGCTTAACTCGCTGAGCTTCTCCCCCACTAAGGGTTACGGCCGACTGCCCCAAAGAAATATAACCAAGACCAACGTCTTGCAAGACCTTGATTTTTCGGAAAATAAAGGGTACCGCCTGAAAAAATTCACAGGCTTCATCAACTGTCATGTTTAATACGTCACTGATAGATTTGCCTTTGTACCTAATTTCTAAGGTTTCACGGTTGTATCGCTTACCATTGCATTTCTCGCAGTGTACATATACGTCTGGCAGAAAATTCATTTCAATGGTACGCATACCACCACCCTCACACATATCACACCTTCCTCCTTTGACATTAAAAGAAAAACGGCCTGCATTATAACCCCTAATTTTTGCTTCCGGAACAGCCGCATAAAGGGTTCTGATTTCTGTAAAGAAACCACAATAAGTTGCGGGATTACTCCTGGGTGTTCTTCCAATGGGCGATTGATCTATTTCAATCACTTTGTCGATATGCTCCAAACCCTTGATACTCTTGTATTCCATAGCGTTACCCTTACTATTGTAGCAATGCTTTGATAGCAATGGATAAAGCGTTTCATTTATCAGTGTTGACTTACCACTTCCACTTACGCCACTAACCACAACCAATTCACCTAGTGGAATTGTAACGGACACTTGTTTTAAATTATTTCCATTGGCGCCTTTGATCTCTAAATATTTTCCATTCCCCTTTCTTCTTTCAGTTGGAACAGCAATTGATTTCAAACCACTTAAATAAAGTGCAGTTTCTGATTTACTTTTTAAAACTTCTTGAGGTGTACCTGCCGCAACTATTTCGCCACCGTGAACGCCTGCTTTTGGACCTATATCAACCAGATAATCCGCGGCCATCATAATGTCTTTGTCGTGCTCTACCACCAACACACTATTCCCAATATCTCTCAAGTTTTGTAAAGCCAGTATCAGTCGTTGATTATCGCGTTGATGCAATCCTATAGAAGGCTCATCCAATACATAAGTGATACCCTGTAATTGTGAACCTATTTGTGTAGCCAGTCGAATTCGTTGCGATTCTCCCCCACTCAAGGTTCTAGAAGGTCTATCTAAGGAAAGGTAAGTAAGTCCAACATCCAACAAGAATTGCAATCGTTCGCGAATCTCTTTTAATATGTCTTTGGCAATTGCATTTTGCTTTTTGCTCAATCGCTTTTCAATGCCATCAAACCAAACAATGAGTTTATCAAGGTTCAAATGGCTCAATTCTGCAATATTTTTTTCGTCTACTTTAAACCATAGACTTTCTTGTTTGAGTCGAGCGCCATTGCAAGAACTACACAATTTTAATTCCATGAATTTCTCTACCCATTCCCGCATATTTTCTGTACTGTTGTTGCCAGCAAACCAACGTTTCAACATGGGGATGACTCCTTCAAACTCACCTTCATAAATAGTTCCCGCATTCATCTCATCACCTAAAGTAAGATCTTCACTTAGTTCTCCGGCTTCCTTGCCATACAATAAAATATTTAATGCGGCAACTGGCAAATCTTTGATTGGCTTATCAAGGTTGATCTTATTTTTCTTTGCTACTGTTTCGATGGTTCTGAATACATGTGTATCACGTTGTTCTCCCAATGGCATTATACCACCAGCTTTCACAGTAACGCCATAGTCCGGTATTACTGCATCCATATTAATGGTGTAGACATTTCCCAAGCCTTTACAAGCAGGACAAGCACCATAAGGCGAGTTAAAAGAAAAGGCATTGGGCGATGGCTCTTCGTAACTGATGCCAGTGTCTTCGCACATTAATTGCTTAGAAAATTGAATCACTTTATTGGATTCATTTACTAGTAAGAATAACAAGTCTTTACCCGTTTTTAAAGTTTGTTGCACACTCTGACTCAAGCGAACTTTCATATCAGGTGTAACAGCCATTCGATCAATGACAACTTCAATGTCGTGGATCTTGTATCGATCTACCTGTAATTTTGGCGTCAAGTCAATTACTTCCCCATCCACACGTACTTTTAGAAATCCCTTTTTCCGGATGTCTTCAAACAACTCTCTATAATGTCCTTTTCGTCCTCTGATTAATGGCGCTAATAAAGAAATTTTTTTGTTGGAAAATCTAGATACAATATTTTCTACAATTTCTTCTTTACTAAACTTGACCATTTTCTTTCCCGTATTATAACTATAAGCTTCTCCAATTCTCGCAAATAAAAGTCGCATAAAATCATATACTTCGGTAACAGTTCCAACAGTTGACCTAGGGTTTTTATTGGTGGTCTTTTGTTC
>JANOYH010000280.1:0-18327 GCA_031428775.1 Bacteroidota bacterium | reverse complement strand
TTTTTCTAGGCATTCAAAAAAATCCAGATGCAGCTAAATTAAGTGAAACCAGTTTTTTGGGTGTCAATAATCAAGCGTTTTGGCAATTGTTGCTATTTAAATTCTTTCTTGTCATGATTTGTATGATCACGGCTAGAAGTGCTGCAATGGCTTTTAACAGGTATCTTGATAGAAGCTTTGACGCCAAAAATCCTCGCACAGCTATCAGAGAAATCCCCCAAGGAATCATTTCTCCAAATAGTGCACTCCGCTTTGTGATCTTTAATTGTTGCTTATTTACATTGGCTACTTATTTCATCAACACTATTTGTTTTTTCTTATCACCCGTGGCTTTATTCGTAATTTTATTTTATAGCTATACAAAGCGTTTTACTGCTTTGTGTCATTTGGTACTCGGTCTTGGCCTATCACTCGCACCCATTGGCGCTTATCTTGCTGTTACTGGCGTATTTAATGCACTACCCTTATTTTTTTCATTTACGGTAATCTGTTGGGTAAGTGGGTTTGATATCATTTATGCTATGCAGGATATCGACTTCGACCAATCGCAAGAACTTTTTTCTATCCCCAGTGTGCTTGGCGCCAAAAAAGCTTTGAACGTATCGGAACTATTGCACGTACTTAGTGCTGTTTCCTTAGTGGTTGCGGGCTTTTATGGACAGTTTCAATTTGTTTATTGGATAGGAGCGTTGGTGTTTATGGGAATGCTTGTTTACCAACATTCAATTGTTAAACCGAACGACCTTAGTAAAGTAAATATCGCATTCATGACAGCCAATGGTATTGCTAGTATCGTATTCGGTTCATTGGTAATTCTGGACTTATATTTGTAAACATGGCAAGAATACTCTGCATTGATTATGGAGGGAAAAGAACCGGATTAGCTGTAACTGACCCGCTTAAAATTATTGCCACTGCCCTTACTACAGTTGCTACACATGATCTTTTTACTTATTTGAAAAATTATTTTGCAACGGAACAAGTAGAACTGATCTTAATTGGGGAACCCGTTAATTTAGATGATACGGCCACCCATGCTACTCCTTTGGTTCAAGCAGCCATTAAAAGACTTGAAAAAGAATTTCCTTCTATTCCCTTAAAAAAAGTGGATGAAAGATTTACTTCAAAGATGGCTTCCCGTGCCATGGTGGAGATGGGGATGAAAAAAAAAGACCGACAAATTAAGGGGAATGTTGACCAAATAGCCGCTACCATCATGTTACAGGAGTATTTACAGTCAATTTGTTAGCCTACTATTTGCTGGTTGAACCTTTTGCAGGTATTTTTGCAGCAAATAAAGCTGTTTTGGCATGATTCTTCCCATTGTTGCATATGGTGCATCTGTATTACGTAAGGTTTGTAAGGACATTGAACCCGACTACCCAGGTTTAGAAAAACTCATTGGGGATATGTGGGAAACCATGTATGCCAGCAATGGTGTTGGACTTGCGGCACCTCAGATTAATAAAGATATCCGACTCTTTGTAATGGATAGCATTCAAATCTTTGATAATTTAGAAGAAGACGAAATGGACCTATATCCTGATGGTCCAGGTGTTAAAAAAGTCTTCATCAATGCCCATATTGAGTCATTAGATGGCGAAGAATGGGCTTATAATGAAGGTTGTTTGAGTATCCCTAAAATTCGAGAAGACGTTTATAGAGATGAAACTGTGGTTTTGAATTACCTTGATGAACATTTGGAGCCGCATACGGAAACCTTTAATGGTATTACGGCTAGGGTAATTTTACACGAATACGATCATATTGATGGCAAACTATTTATCGATCACATCAAACCTTTAAAAAGAAAGCTGTTGCAAGGAAAATTGAACGATATCAATAAAGGGAAAATCAAAGTGGATTACAAAATGATATTCCTTAAGTAATGAAAAATATTGCCCTCTTTTTATGTTTTCTTCCTTTTGCAAGTTTTGGTCAAGATACTACGGTAGTATTTGACAAACAACCTTTTACCTTAGCAGAAGTAGTAGTTAGAAATAATTTCGATTATAAACGCTTACTAGCAACTATCAAGGACGATACCAGTTTTTATAAGGCCTTTCGTAATCTTAGAATCCTTGGATTTTCCTCCTACAATGATATCCAGTTGATGGATAAAAAAGGTGCAGTAAAAGCATCTTTAAATAGTAAAACGCGGCAAAATAGAACGTCTAACTGCAGAACAATGGACGTTTTGGAAGAGACTATCACTGGCGATTTGTATGATAAAAAAGGGAATTTCAATTATCTCACGCCAGAACTTTATGCCGGCTTATTTTTTACCAAGGGCGAAGTCTGTGGAGAAAATAATATAGTAAAAGGTAGAAAGCTATCATCAGCTAATAAGTCTGGAATCGATAAACACAAAGAGCAATTAAAGATGTTGTTTTTTAACCCTGGTAAAAAAATTCCAGGGATTCCTTTTATTGGCGACAAGTTAGATTTATACGACGAGCGCGCACAGAAATATTATAGCTATCGACTTGATATAGTTGAATTTCACAAACAACTAGCCTATGTTTTTACTATTGAACCCAAAGAGGAATTAAAAGGATTAAAGAAAGACCAGATAGTAGTGGATAGAATGGTTACTTGGTTCAATTTGCAGACCTTAGAAGTAATGGCTAGAAATTATAGCTTGAGCTATAAAGCAGGCGTCTACGATTTTGACGTTAGTATGGAAGTGGAAATGACCAAATTCAATGAATTGACGGTACCTAGTATTTTGCGGTATAAAGGCGACTGGGACGTGATTTTCAAGAAAAGAGAAAAGGCCTTATTCACAGCAACCTTATTCGACTTTAAAAAATAAAGAAGGCTTCGATTCAAATCGAAGCCTTTAATCATCCCCCGATGATTCTTATATTGAACGGCTATAAGCTATTTAAATACTCCAATATTTGTGCCAACTTTTTTTTCTGTGGAGTAAAAGAATAATTAACACTGGTTCCTACTCCATTCACTGATTTTGTTCCTAAATAATAATCTGAACCAACTTTAGAAATGGAAACCAATCTTATTTTTGAACCAATAGGAATATAGTCAACCTTAAAACTTCTTGCGGTATAGTCACTAGGCATATTTAAAACAGTTCGATTGTTTTCAAAAACCGCGAAGACAAGTGTGTTTTTATTGGTAAAATTTGGAGGTAAAATGGCGTAAATATTAGTAGTTGGTTTACTATTCTGTAGGGGGTATGCTGCACTAATAAAACGAAGTTTTTTGGATTCTAATATATAGCCTTTCTTTACGATACTGCCATTAGTCTGGCTCCAAGGCTTTAGCCTATTGGTATCACCGTTTGGAATCCAATTATTAGCAGTGTCAAGTATACTCAATGGAAGAGGGGTAGTTTCATATCCATAATAGGCTTGCATAATTGGCTTAGGAGCTTCTATATCTAAGTATTTAATGTTGATTGTTTTTCCAGGAGCTAAGAAAAGTTCCGTTCCATTTTTACTGATTCGGATAAAAAATCCACCCACTGTTTCTAATAGGGTACCATAACTGCTGTTAGGTCTAAATACTTTGATGAAATCACCTTTACGTTGTAGACGAATGATCTCTATTTTGGCCTTCCCATTTAAGAATAAGCCCGTTCCAGTAACCAAACTGTTGCCTTTGACTTCAACTTCTAAGGAATCGCCAAATGAAAACGTATAATCCTTTTCAAAATCAATGGAGTCTTTTAAGATATCAACTTTAAAAATCGAATCGGCCAAAGCAAAAATAGGATCATTGATTTGAATGATTTTAAGCCAAGCGGTATCATTTAGTGCATTACTTGTATATACAGTAAAGCTATCATTATTAGATATTTCCTTAGTACAAGCCCCTAAAAGAAGCAGTAGTGAAACACTTAATATGATGAAAATTTTATTCATTGATTCTTTCTTTTTGTTTAGATACGATTCATTGCCTTTATGTTGCCCGAATAGGGTTTTATCTATTCAAATTAAACTTTAAACCAATTGCCAATCCACCAATATGGAAACGTTGATGGTATGGCGACTGTTCTGTGGTCACATTTTGTAAATTATACCTGAAATAGGGCTCAAAAAACAAATGGGTATTTTCATTGATCTTTTTCATTACACTAATACTGGAATACAAACCCATACCTATATTAGTTTTATACGAACTGTTATTCGATTTACTGATAGATACTGGGGCATAACTTGAATCAAGCACTTCTCCCTGATACCATGATGCGATATTAAATATAACGCCTCCGTTGATGGCAAAGTTCCAATCGCCATTCCCAAACTGATAACCTACTGTAAGAGGTATGTCGATACTTCTGTAATGGTTTTGATTGTTTTTTACGCTATAACCAATCTGTTGCAAAACGCTGGTATCACTAACTTGTATGGTGTCGCCGGGCGATCTAATGATGGTCCTTAAAGTTATAACAGTAGTGGTTTTGATTTCGTTTTCATTGCGGTAGGTGAACTTTTCATTTATCTGCGAATATTGAAAACCAGTTTTAAGTAGAATATGGTCGTTCAAAGGTTTGACTAACCTAAAGCCGGCACTGAAGCCTAACTGCATTTGTTCACTGCTGTCTTTTTTGTCTATATATTGTTGAGGGGCGGTATTAGGACTAACAGACTTGAATGCATAATCAGGCGATGCGAATACTTCCAAACCCCATTCTGAATTAAAACTGGATGATTTACCCCTTATTGTAGGACAAATGATGATGGATTTGATTTTAGAAACATGTGCGTTAGCGGCCAATTGTTTGTTCACCATGCTCAATTGCTGATTTGAGCTATTCGTGGATATAGAAATAGGGTAACCTGTTCCATGATTACTAGCTGTATAATTAGAAAGGGAAGCGTTCTCATCATTCATCAATGAAGGATTGGATTCAGTTGCATATTCAATATTAGACGGCTTCAAAAATGCTTGACTAGTAGATGTATTGATGAGGGGTAGTTGTTGTATGCTATTACTGTCGTAAACAATTTGATAAATAGTATTTTGTTGTACTGAATTATTTTTATCAGTAGAGATTTTTTGGGTAGAAGTATTATCCGATAGAGTTGAAAGTTGATTTGAACTATTTGAATGAATATTGTTAGTGGTTTCTTTGATTTGAGGGTTATATTGGTTCATTTCATAAGCAACCAGACTGGCGCCAGCTAGTATTGCAGCAACAAAAAGCCCCTTCCCAGTTTTTTTGGATAAGTAGAAACCCATGGGCTTCCTTTCTTTTTCAGCGCGAATCTTATCCCAAAGGCCATCTGGCACTGGAGCCGAATGATCTTTGAGCTTCTCCCTGAAGAAGTGATCAAATTGATTATCTGTCATATTATACAGCAATTTTTTGTAATTGTAAGATTTGTTGTTGCAGCATTTTTCTAGCTTTTACCAGCTGACTGCGACTGGTTCCTGGTTGTATATGTAGCATTTCTGCAATTTCTTCATGGCTAAATCCTTCAATCACATTCAAATTAAAAACGATGCGGTATCCTTCAGGAAGTTGACTGATCAACTTTAGTAGGTCTTCTTGTCCCAAATGCGCATAAGCGTATGGATCCAATTGGGGTGCATTACCGCTGTTTTCATCAATTTCTTTGAAATGCAACTTCTTTTTTTCTAAGTGCCTAATGGCAGTATTTACCAAAATTCGCCTGATCCATCCCTCAAAACTTCCTTCAAACTTAAATTGATGGATGTATTGAAAAACTTTAATAAAACCATCTTGCATGATATCTTCCGCCTCCATGGTATCATTGGCATATCTCAAACAAACAGACATCATTTTTCCAGCGAATTGTTCAAACAACTTTCGCTGGCAATGTGGGTCCAGTTTGATACAGCCTTTAATAAGATCATTTTCCGTCACCGGCTCAAGTTTAGTTGACAACAATGGTAAGATACCCAAACAACAGCAAATGTTGCCTGTAAGGGGATATTCTCAGGCTAAGGAAAAGAAAAATTCCTGAATTTGCCCATTCAGGAATGTTAATGTTTGATAATGAGTAAGTTAAATGCTCAAAAATTGATCATGTATATAATCTACAACGGATACCAAGCTATTGGTTTCTTGATAAACGGCTAGTTGTCTATCAGCACCGGTACCCCTTTCAAATATTTTGGCAATATTTTCAACCATATGTCTACTTCCAAGTTCATCCACAACATCATCTACAAAGTCTAAAAGTTCATAGATGAGTAAACGGGTATTTACTTCTGTTTCTTTTCCAAAATCGATTAATGTTCCATCTATACCATACCTACTGGCACGCCATTTATTTTCAGTGATCAATGCTCGCTCATAGATCATAAAGTTTAAGTTTTTGGAGCGGAGCTTATAAATTTTTGCACAGATAGCCTGGAAAAGCGCTGCAATAGTGATGGTTTCACTCACGGTCATGGGCACATCACAAATTCTAAATTCAACGGTGTTAAAGAAGGGGTGAACGCGAAGGTCCCACCAAATTTTCTTAGCATTATCAATACAATTGGTTTTAATGAGTAGGTTCACATAGTTTTCGTAGGCTTCAATGCTTTCAAAATAGTCGGGTATCCCCGTTCTAGGGAATTTGTCGAATACTTTTGTTCTAAATGATTTATAGCCAGTTTCACGGCCTTCCCAAAAAGGTGAATTGGTACTCAATGCATAGACGTGGGGAAGGAAATATCTAGCAGTATTGGCAATATGAATGGCCATTTTTCTGTCTTCCATTCCAACGTGAACGTGTAAGCCAAAAATCAAATTGCTTCTGGCGGCTTCTTGTAATTCATTGACTATTTGACTATAACGTACGTGATCGGTAATTAATTGACTTTCCCAATGACTAAAAGGGTGTGTACCAGAAGCCCCCATCCAAAAACCTAGATTGCCTGCAATTTCCGAAATAGTGCCCCTAAGTGTGGCAACGTCTGTATAAGCTTCATCAATGTTTTGGCAAATATCCGTTCCTACTTCTACCACAGCTTGATGCATTTCAGCCTTTACTTTGTCTTTTAACAGTTTTTGGCCTTCTAGGACTATTTTTTGTTCATGGCTAGCCAATTCTCTGGTATTGGGGTCAATCACCATATACTCTTCTTCTACCCCAATTGTAAATTGTTTGTAATTTATGTTACCCATATACACCTCCGATTAAATCCTACTTAGGTTGAAAAATGTTGATTTTGATCATTTAAGGATATAAGCCTTTTTTGGCACTTCCTCTTTGAATGTATTCACCCCAAGTAAGGTTGTCTTGATCAGGCTTTTGTGCTAGTGCTTTTTCAATAGCGTAATTGGCTGCCGTTTCAACTACCCAATCAAAATTAGCTTGACCAACGCTTTTAATATCAGCATCCGGAGCAGGATTGCAAAAGTCAATTGCATATGGAACGCCATCACGTAGTGCCAGTTCTACTGTATTAAAACCATAACCCAAATAGGCATTGATTTTAAGCACAATTTCCTCCATCATTTTCAATTTTTCAGGAGAAGGGGCAAAGTCTGCCGCATAGCGCAAATGATGTGGGTTACGAGGTTCATAGCTCATGATACGTACGTGTTTGCCACCAATACAGTAACAACGGTAATATTCTTCAAAAACTATTTCTTCTTGAAGAAGCATCACTAACTGTTCAGTTTCGCCATGTTTATCAAAGAAATCGTCTTTGTCTTCTACGCGATATACGTTTTTCCATCCACCGCCTGCAAAAGGTTTCATGTATGCAGGGAAACCTACGTAATTAAAAATGGTTTCCCAGTCTAATGGATAGGAAAGGTTACTAAAAGATTGATCAGAAGTGTCAGAAGGCAATTCTCTGGAAGGCAGAATTACTGTTTTTGGAACGGGCACTTCAATCTTTGTGGCAAGGCAATTATTGAAAAACTTTTCATCAGCACTCCACCAAAATGGGTTGTTGATGACTGCAGTACCACAGAGTGCAGCAATTTTAAGATAGGCTCTATAAAATGGAACGTCTTGACTAATTCGATCAACGATAACCGCGTATTCACTGGCTTCTCCTTGCATCACTTTATCAATACGTACAGGTTCAGCCATAATGCCAGGAACTTTTTTTTCGTTCACTCGTTCCACAAAGGCCATGGGAAAGCTTCTTTCCTGACCAAACAATACACCGATTTTTTTCATGAAGATTTTTTTTAGTTCAACGTGATATTTGGATTCAATTTACTTAAAGTGGATGAAATTATCACACCATGTTTTAAATTTCGTGTTGAAAATTCCTTTCAGTCCTTATTTTTGATGATGCAGCTGATAAAAACGAGTACCGTTCTACATCATATTGAGTTGATTCATTTAACTATTCACTCTGATTTTCTTGAACGTGAGGTGATTATTGATGTGTATGAGCCTAAAACAAAGGTTGCTCAAATACCTTACAGTCTTTTGCTGATTAATGATGGCCAGGATCTGGTAAAAATGCCTTTTGAAGAAATAATGGACGATTTGATTGACCAAGGAAAAATTGAACCCTTGTATTGTGTTGGCATACACTGTGGAGAAAATAGGAAAATGGAATATGGAACAGCATATGCTGCAGACTATGAAGGTAGGGGTGCAAGAGCAGGACTCTATAATAAATTTATTTTTGACGAACTCTTGCCTTTTTTAAGAAAGGAGTTAAAAGTAGTTTCATTTAAAGAAAAATCCTTTGCGGGATTTTCTCTAGGTGGTTTAAGTGCTTTGGATATTGTTTGGAACCAACCCAATCATTTTAATAAAGTAGGCGTATTCAGTGGTTCACTCTGGTGGAGAAAAAAAGCATACGATAATGGCTATGATGATGAAAAGGACAGACTGATGCATTTGCAAATTCGTAAAGCAGAATTTTATCCTTGGTTGCGATTTTTTCTCCAATGTGGTGCACTTGATGAAAAGGCCGATAGAAATAATAATGGGGTGATTGATGCCATTGATGACACATTAGATTTGGTGGTAGAATTAAAAGCAAAAGGATTCACGGATGAACATATACATTGCCTTTTAATGGAAGATGGAAAACATGATGTTCCTACATGGGCAAAAGCGTTTCCCGATTTTTTAATTTGGGGATGGGGGAAATAAGTCAAAAGTCAAAAAGCAAAGGGCATAAAAAAGCCTCGAATTTTCGAGGCTTTTTTATGCTTTCAAAGTATTGTTTAGAAAATATAACGAACGCCTAATTGTAAACCCCAAGTACTAAAGATATTTAGTGTATTTTGGAATGGTTTAGTAACTAGTGCTCCGTTTAATTGTTGTAAATTATAAGTAGGATTTCCTGATGCATCAAATCCTCTAAAGAGCAATGGTTGAGAAGTTGTTACACTTTGTTGAACACCAGCAGTTTTGCTAATAAGGTTACCCGCATTTAAGATATCAGCTGAAATTTGAATGGTATTTCTTCTGCTACCAATGTTGGTAAACAAGTCTTGTAAAATACGCACATCAATTTTAGAATACCAAGGTAGGTAAGCACTATTTCTCTCTGCATATTTACCTTGGTTATTTGACAAATAAGGTGTGTTGTCTATAAATTGACCCCATGCTGTGGCTTGTTCAGCGGCAGAACGTGCAGGGTTAGATCCACTTGCGGTTTGGTTTACAAAGGTCACGTTTTTGTTGATGTACATTAAGTCGGCTGTATTACCATCATTGTTTAAATCGCCATTAAAAGTATAACTATAATTACGTTGTTTGTTTAATTCACCGAACATAGAAATGGTAGTAGCTAAATGATTTGCATATTCAATTCTATATGACAATGTTCCAATAAAACGGTGTGGCATTACATATTGTGAATTGTACAATTCTAAACTGTTTTGTGTACCTACAGTTGCATTACTATTCCATACTGAAGATGCTGTACTTCCTGGGTTAGCAGTTACTTCTGTTGCATAACTCATCGTGTATGCAAATGATCCGTAAAATCCTTTTGAAGCAGATTTAGACACTTGAAAAGATGCTGATCCACTAGAACCTTTCGAAGAATTCTCTAGAATAATAGCAGAACCAATGTTTGCATATATTTTTCTATCAGCTGCAGCTAGATATTTTGGTCTTGTATCTAGTCCACTTACTGTACTGTTAGGAGCTTTTTGGTTTGCATTACGCATTACAACCGCATTGATGTCTTTGGTATACAAGAGGTCGAAGCTAAACATCCAACCATTATCAAATTTCTTGTCAAATGCAAGGTTTGTTCTCCATACTTGAGGGAATTTAAAACTGTTATCAGTCATAACAATATTGGCATTGTTTGCAAGTACGCCTGGTGTTGGGCTGAATGTGCTTCTATAAGCATCAGAATTTGGATTGAATAAATAGTTTGGTAATAATGCTGCACTATTTACAAATTGTCCTGACTGATACATGGCACTATTAGTAGGCACATTTGTCAAATAAACAAACGGTATTCTACCAGTAAATACACCTGTACCGCCTCTGAATACTATGTTCTCATCGTCAATTTTATAACGGAAACCAACCCTAGGAGAGAAATATAAACTGCTCTTTGGCCATGCACCTGTTGTATAGTTTGTTGGGTTGCCATTTTTATCAGGGAAAGTTAAAGCAGAAATATTCTTATTTTCTAAAGGCTGCTCTAGATAAATCGGTTTGTCGATACGAAGACCAAATGTCAATTTCAATTTAGAATTCACATTGTATTCGTCTTGGCCATAAATACCCAATTGACCAATTTTCAAATTAGCTGAGTAAACAGCTTCTTGACCTGGCACTAATGAGAAGGTATAAGAATATGCTGCTGGGGCTTTGTTGCTCATGAAGTCAGACAAAGAGTTAAACGCATAATAACTAGCACTACCAGGCATAAACATATTACCTACACGTTGGTATTCATAGCTGATACCTGCAGTAATAGTATGATTTCCTGCATACAAACTAAAGTTATCGGTAAAGCTAAAGATGTCATTAATTACGTCGTTGTTACGCGTAAAAGGATCAGTACCGGCCGACATATAGTTCTGTCCATTGTTATTGAAGATGTCAATAGTGGGGAATAAATTTCCACCAGGAATAGACCTTGTCGCTTGAATTTTAGTGATTGTAGCCAAGAATTGGTTGGAAGCTTTTCCTTTGAAATTAGAGTTCAATTCTAAAGAACCAGATTTTACCACGTCTTTAAAGCCATAGTTTGAATTAGCAAAAGCCATAGATGTAGTACTAAATCTACTGTTTGGAAGCCTACTGATAGAACCTGTTCCACCAACAACAGTGAAAGTAGAAGCGTTAGGAACAGAAGTTCCATTCAAAGTAGCGTCATTGGTATTCACCAATTCACTATACTTTAAAGTTAATTTGTGTTGACTGCTGATGTTCCAATCTATTTTTGCTAAAAATTTGTAGTTCTTAGTCAAGAAATTCGGGAATTGATCATATGCACCAGTGCTATAACCATATTTCGATTGCAAGTAATCAGAGAATTTTTTCAAAGAATCGACACTTGTATTTGATATGTTACCACCTCCAG
This sequence comes from Bacteroidota bacterium, assembly GCA_031428775.1. Lineage (GTDB taxonomy): Bacteria > Bacteroidota > Bacteroidia > Chitinophagales > Chitinophagaceae > Sediminibacterium. The sequence continues at coordinate 6,870 of JANOYH010000280.1, read as the reverse complement.
ATCCACCTTTAGGAGTGAAAGAAATACCCGGAACACTTTTCTCTTCAGATTCGTAGTTTACAAAGAAGAATAATTTATTCTTAATGATGGCTCCACCAATAGCAGCACCAAAAGTTTTGTTCGTTGAACTAGTAAACTCAGGAAGTTTTACATTTCCCACATTTCTGCCATTATAGTCTTGGTTTCTATAAAAGCCATAGGCAGTTCCTTTTAAAGTGTTGGTTCCGCTTTTAGTAATAGCATTGATACCAGCTCCAGTAAAATTGGCTTGTTTTACATCAAAAGGAGAAATACTCACTGAAATTTCTTCAATCGCATCCAATGAAATTGGGTTAGAACCACCACCAGGTAATGGGTCACTGCTCAAACCAAAGTTATTGTTTAAGTTGGCACCATCAATCATGGTATTATTAAAACGACCATCTCTTCCTGCAAAGCTATTACCATTTGCTTGTGGTGTTAAACGGGTGAAATCTGTAATACTTCTACTGATAGAAGGTAAAGTGCTGATTTGTTGTTGACCAACTACGGTTGTTGCATTGTTTTTATCAACGCCAGATTTCCTTTTTTGAGTAGAAACCGTTACTTCATCTAAAGTATTTGTAGCACTAACCAAAATTGAATTAATACTATAAGGCTCTCCCAATGAAAGGAAAATATTTTCAACAGTTTCCGCTTTTAAGCCTATATATTCTATTTTTACAGAATATGGCCCCCCAATACGCAAACCAGGTAGGTTGAATGCCCCTGACTTCTTTGATACAGTGGTGTATAATGTTCCAGAAGGCGTGTGCGTTGCAGATATGGAAGCTCCTTCTAAAATTTTGCCTTCTCCGGTTTTTACTGAACCAGAAATGCTACTTGTTGTAACCTGCGCCCAAGAGACAACAGTAAACAACAAAGCAGGAAGGATGAATAGGATTCTTTTAAGAATGCTCATAGTGTATATGTTTTTAGATTTTGCAAATATGACACACAAATTCTATTTTCCAACGCATGTCTACAAGGAAAAGTTAAATTAATATGTCAATATGCTTTTGTTTGTGCATTATTTGGTGATAAACAGCAGTTAATCCAAGTTTTTCCATGAAACATAGCATCATTAACAGTATTAAGTAACAATTAGTTGATATAAAATCAAGATTGTTTTTGATTCACTTTAGCTTTTTTCTATTTGCAGTTGTACTTTTGCCGACTAATTCATAGATATGTTAGATAGGATAGAAGCGGCAATTGAGGCAATCAGACTAGGTAAGTTAGTTATTGTTGTGGATGATGAAGACCGCGAAAACGAGGGAGATTTTATTGTAGCTGCTAGGCATGCTACCCCAGAAGTGATCAATTTCATGAGCAAAGAAGGTCGCGGTCTTATTTGTGCCGCCCTTACTGAAAAGCGATGCCAAGAACTGGAACTTGAACCAATGGTAAGTGCTAATACATCATTACATGAGACTGCTTTTACTGTATCGGTCGACTTAATTGGTCAGGGTACCACCACAGGTATTTCAGCTCAAGATCGTTCCAAAACAGTTTTGGCTTTGATTAATCCTGCTACAAAAGGGTCAGATTTAGGCAGGCCTGGTCATATTTTTCCATTGAGGGCCAAAAAAGGTGGGGTTTTGAGAAGGGCTGGCCATACTGAAGCAACGGTTGATTTGGCTCGTTTGGCAGGGTATGAGCCCGCTGGTGTATTGGTTGAAGTGATGAATGAAGACGGCACAATGGCAAGACTTCCTCAATTGCAGGAAATTGCCAAGAAATTCGATCTTTGTATCGTTTCTATAAAAGATTTGATTGCGTATAGAATGAAATCAGATTCTTTGATTGAAGAATTGGTACGTGTGAATATGCCTACAAAATATGGCGAATTTACCCTAGTGGCGTTCAAAGAAAAAACAATGGGTGCAGAGCATTTGGCCTTAATAAAGGGCACTTGGAATGAAGACGAACCAGTATTAACAAGGGTACATAGCAGCTGTTTTACGGGAGATATATTAGGAAGTCTTCGATGCGATTGTGGCGAACAATTACACCGAGCCATGAAAATGGTGGAAGCCGAAGGCAAAGGCATTATTCTGTACATGAATCAGGAGGGAAGGGGTATTGGATTGGTCAATAAACTCAAAGCTTATAAACTGCAGGAGGAAGGGATGGATACGGTGGAAGCCAATATTCACCTGGGTTTTGGGATGGATGAGCGCGACTATGGTGTTGGTGCACAAATACTCCGTAGCCTCAATGCTACGAGATTAAAATTAATGAGCAACAATCCTAGAAAGCGCGCAGGATTGATTGGATATGGATTAGAAATAGTTCAAATTGTACCAATTGAAACGGTACCCAATAAACACAATGAAAAATATTTGACTACTAAAAGGGATAAGTTAGGGCATGAGATTTTAAAACATAAGATTTAAGGGCATCAGTTTATTGCTTTTGTGCTTTGAGCTTTTTTACTTCAGATTTGGTTTCATCCAATTCTTTTTGCATGTTGATCATGTATAAAGTGAGCTCCTCCACTTTTTTCAATAACAAGCCATTCATTTTACCAAGGTCAAGTCCGTCTGCCATCACTTCTGTAGTAGTGGGCATATCAGGTAAATGCTTATTGTCTTTGATGAATTTTTCTAGCTTTTGAATGGACATCAATTTGTAATCGGTCTCAAATACATTGTCATACCAGTCTTTCGAATCCTTAACTGCCACTTTCACTTTTTCAGTCAGAATACCTTGTTCAACAAATAGTTTATAGCCGTCATATTGTGTTTGTACGTCACCTATTCTAACCCGACCTTCATAGGAATCGATCGAAAGAAAGTCTTTTTCTATTTGGTCGGTGGGCGACTTATAACTGATTTTAAAAGTCTGTGGTGTTTTCAAAACGTTATCGCCTGAAACCCTTGCGCCAATTGACCAATAACTTACCGCTTTTGGATCTGTAGTGTTACCGTTGGAGAACATGATAGTGGGTTCATTTTGTCCGCCCGAAGCCCATTCATTACTCAGCTTTAATAAAAAATTCTTGGTTTTTATATTGCCCACTCCCCGTTTAATTTCTAATGGCGCGCCAGGTGTGAGAATACCAATTCCTGTGAATCCTGCATTTGGAAAGACGTTTTCTTTACTTCCATCCATTTGGTTGGACCTAGTAACAGGAGAAGTCTTTATTTTATTGGTATTGGGTGCAACCTGTGCAAACCCATTATGAGTAATCAGAGATACAATCAGGGCACTGATAAAGATTTTTTTCATTGTTTAATTATTTTCTCCTGTCTTTTGCCGTTGCAATAGACAGCATGTAGGGCAAATTTATCGAAATTGGCCGCTAACCTTCTCAACTAAACGTTCAAAACTTGCTAAAATTGTGCCAATAACCTGTTACTAGCTGCTCTAAAACAAAAAAGTGGCGAAAGCCACTTTTTTGTTTTAGAATCTATCGCTGGGGAGAATGTCCATATTCTTGTTCTTCTCTTTCTTTTTCCTTTTCATAGGCTCTGATGATTGATTTCACCAGTTTATGACGTACAACGTCTTCTTCATTCAATTCAATATGAGCAATACCCTCTACATTTTTAAGAATACGGGTAGATTTTTCTAAGCCGCTCCTCATGTTCCTTGGTAAATCAACTTGTGTTGGATCACCCGTGATGATCGCCTTGGCATTGGCACCAATCCTAGTCAAAAACATTTTCAACTGGAGGTCATTGGTATTTTGCGCCTCGTCTAAAATGATAAAAGCATTATCTAGTGTTCTACCACGCATGTATGCCAAAGGGGCAATTTCAATGGTTCGAGTACTCATATAATATCCCAGCTTATCGGCAGGAATCATATCGTCTAAAGCATCATATAAGGGGCGTAAATAAGGGTCAATTTTTTCTTTCAAATCACCTGGTAAAAAACCCAGACTTTCACCTGCTTCAACTGCAGGTCTTGTTAGGATAATCTTTTTGACCAATTTGTTTTTGAGCGCTCTCACTGCAAGTGCCACAGCAGTATAGGTTTTGCCCGTACCTGCTGGCCCAATAGCAAAGACGATATCGTTTTTGTCTGCGGCGAGTACCATTTTTTTCTGGTTCTGCGTTCTAGCCCTAACCGTTTTGCCATTTGGTCCAAATACCAACACATCATTGGGATTTCGATCTACAAAATTGTCAATTGTTTCAACATCGTCACCGCCTAAAATTTGTTGGAAATAAACTTCGCTCAAGTGACCATTTCTTTCCAGGTACTGGATAATTAGGTCGATTTTTTCACGTGCGGTTTCAATGTGTTCGGGCGCGCCGCTCATTTTTAACTGTGTTCCGCGAGAGAGGATTTTGAGCAAAGGGAATTTTTTCTTTAAGATGTCTAGTTTGCCGTTGTTGACACCGAAAAATTCAATAGGATTTACTGTTTCGAGATTAATGATTGTTTCAGTCAATCTGTTACATTTTAGAGATTACGGGATATTGATTGAATTAGGATATTGCCTATCTCAAATTTAATTGGATATACCCCAAATATCCTAGTAATTCTTATTAACAGGTGTGGATAGAATTTATAGAGATTTCAAAGATGCAATCATGGCTATTGGATCTTTCGATTTGAAAACGGTGTTTCCTGCAACCAATACATCAGCTCCAGCATCTAGAATTTCTTTGGCATTTTCTAGTGTAACACCTCCATCAATTTCAATCAATGTTTTTAGTCCGCGTGCAAGAATCATTGCTTTCAATTCGCGTATTTTATTCAGTGTATTTTGTATAAAAGTTTGTCCACCAAAACCAGGATTCACACTCATCAAACATACAAGATCAATGTCTTGTAAGGTCTCTGCCAAAAGGCTTACAGGGGTGTGTGGGTTCAGCGCAACGCCACGTAACATCCCCAAAGATTTTATCTGTTGTAGGTTTCTATGTAAATGTGGACAAGCTTCTAAATGTACTGTCAATATATCAGCACCTGCTTTCTTAAAGGCTTCAGCATAATGTCCTGGATTTTCAATCATCAAGTGAACATCACAAGTCTTAGTAGTAGCTGTTCTAATTTGTTCAATTATGGGCAATCCAAAACTTATATTGGGAACAAAAGTCCCATCCATTACATCCAAATGAAACCAGTCTGCTTCACTATTATTTAACATAGCACATTCCTCTGCTAATTTCAAAAAGTTAGATGCTAATAATGATGGAGCAATAATGGGCATATTGTTGTTTCGTTTTATAAAAGGGCAAAATTAAGTAATTGCAGATAAATTGAGCAAGAGTTAGTTTTTAAGTCGTGCTATTCCAATAGCAGCTTCTTTCAATTTTGCGTCTAAAGCCAGAGCCCTTTGATATTGCTCCACTGCTTCTTGCGTATTACCAGCGGCTTCCAAACTTTTTCCGAGCCAATAATAGCCATCAGCATAATTGTTTTTAATGGTTACAGTTATTTGAAATATTTGTATGGCTTCTTTTAGTTGTTTCCTATCATAAAAGATAAACCCTTTTTCCATATAGGCTTCCATATAACTATAATTGTTTGCAATACACTGATTGAAAGCGGCAATGGCCTTTGGGTAATTATTGATTCTGGCAAAATATACCCCAGCAATAAAATCGCAATGCGATTGATAAGTTCTCCCCAAACGCATTGCTGAAACATTTGCAACTGCTACTAGTGCTTTGTTGTCTTTTTGTTCTGCATATAGATTTCCTAAGGCCAATAAAACATCAGGCGTAGTATAAATTTTTGCTGCTGTTGAATATGATTGAATGGCTCCAACAGTATCTCCATTGAATTCTTTTAAATGGGCTTGTTTGTACCACAAGCCAAAATTAGTACTGTCTTTTCTTAATAGAGTATCCATTTGAAATAGTGCGTTGTCATAATTACCGAGACTATCTAGGGCATCAACCAGTCTTAAACGGAGCGCAACACTGTCAGGCTTTTGTGCAATTTGAAGGTTTAAATGCTGTATTATTTCGGGTAGTACTTTCTCTTTTGCAGATTTTTCAAGGTTTGGCTCCTGATTATGGCAGGCCACAAGAAAGAATAGACAAATGACAAATGTTCGGTAAAGCATATTGTAAAAATACGGTCACGATTTCAGCGAAATCAGTTTTTTCATAAAAGAAATGCTCCAACTGCTTATTTTTGTTTGATATTAACAGATTATGAAAAAAAATGTTTTGTTTTTTAGTGCCTTGATTTTATTCTTTTACCAAGGATACGCTCAGGAAAAAATGCCCATTGAAGATTCCGTTTTGTTTGCAGGTGAAAAACATTTTAAAAATATTCGTCAGCTTACTTTTGGTGGAGACAATGCAGAAGCCTATTGGAGTTATGATGGGAAATCCATTGTATTTCAACGCACTAATGCAAAAGAGGGTATTGCATGTGATCAGATTTTCATTGGAAAAATACCCACTAGTGAAAAAGAGGCATTTGCCCCCAAAATGCTCAGTAATGGTAAGGGAAGAACCACTTGTGCGTATTTTCTGCCCGACGGTAAACACGTCATTTATGCATCTACTCATTTAGGTGCAGAAGCTTGTCCGCCCGTTCCTGATCGCTCCAAATATGGCAATAAATATATTTGGCCCTTGTATGATTCATACGACATATTTATGGCCAGTTTAGATGGGAAAATCGTAAAGCAGTTAACTACGGCAAAAGGATATGATGCAGAGGGAACGCTTTCTCCTAACGGTAAAAAAATGATTTATTGTAGTGATAAAGAGGGCGACCTTGACCTCTACATCATGGATTTAAAAACGGGAAAAGAAAAACGCATTACTAATACGCTGGGTTATGATGGTGGTGCTTGGTTTAGTCCAGACGGTAAAAAAATTGTTTGGAGAGCTAGTAGGCCCAAATCAGTAGCAGAAATCAAAGAATACAAAG
>JANOYH010000279.1:0-2801 GCA_031428775.1 Bacteroidota bacterium | reverse complement strand
TTTTAAAAAAATAAAAAACTTCAAATTCAATATCTTGCAAAAAAAAATGGAAACGATACAGCCTTCTTTGCTGGCCATCTCTGTTCCTTTTCCCGGAAATCTTTATACCTCTTTGCGTTGCGGGGAATGGGTTAAAAAGAATTATCCATTAGTGAAAGTAGCCATGGGCGGTGGTTTCGCCAATACCGAACTTCGTTCCCTGAGCGACCCGCGCGTTTTTGAATTTTATGATTTTATTACCCTTGATGATGGGGAAGCTCCACTGGAGATATTATGGGAACACTTAAATGGTAAAAGAGAATTGACTGAATTGAAAAGAGCATTCACATTAGTCAATAAAAAAGTAGTTTATATCAACAATACTAGTTGCTCCGATTATAAACAGGGACAAGTAGGTACTCCAGATTATAGTGATTTATTCTTGGATAAATATATTTCTGCTATTGAAGTCATCAATCCCATGCACAGTCTTTGGAGTGATGGCAGGTGGAATAAATTGACTATGGCACATGGTTGTTATTGGGGTAAATGTACTTTCTGTGATATTTCGCTCGACTATATCAAAAACTATGAACCCATTGCCGCATCACTTTTAGTGGATAGAATGGAAGAAATGATCGCACAAACAGGACAAAATGGTTTTCATTTTGTGGATGAAGCAGCACCACCTTCTTTGATGAAATCTTTGGCCATTGAAATTATTAGGCGCAATCTTGTAGTGAGTTGGTGGACCAATGTGCGCTTTGAAAAAAGTTTTACAATCGACCTCTGTCAACTATTAAAAGAAGCCGGTTGTATTGCGGTAAGTGGCGGTTTAGAAGTGGCGTCTGACCGATTATTAACATTAATTGACAAAGGTATTACCGTAGCACAAGTGGCTAAAGTTTGTAAACACTTTTCTGTAGCAGGCATTATGGTGCACGCTTATCTCATGTATGGTTTTCCAACACAAACAGAACAAGAGACCATTGATTCATTAGAAATGGTGCGTCAACTATTTGAAACTGGCGTATTACAATCGGCTTTCTGGCATTTGTTTACGATGACGGCTCATAGTCCAGTTGGATTGAATCCCGACAAATACTTAGTTAGAAAACGAACAACGATTATTGGCACATTTGCTAATAACGATATTCAACACGATGACCCTACGGGTGCCGACCACGAAAGTTTTGGCTTTGGATTAAAAAAAGCATTATTAAATTATATGCATTCAACGTGCTTTGATTTCCCTTTGAAAGACTGGTTTGAATTCAAAGTGCCAAAAACAACTATTGCACCAGACTTCATCAAAAACGCAATTGAAGAACCTGAAATTCTGCTAAATTCAAATAGTAAATACCTGTGGCTGGGTAAAATACCCCATACAGAAATTATACAGAAATCTAAAAAGGGTAGTTCATGGAGCGTCATGTCAATTAATTTCCCCACATTAAAGCATCAACATATTATTATGGTAGATCCAATTAAAGGTGCCTGGTTATTACAAATCTTGCCACAATTGAATATTCATCATCCCAAGCATTTAACCAAGCAAGTAATCAAAGCAGATTATGAAGCTGCTGGATTGGAGGATTTTGAATTATTCTGGGATAATAAACCAGTAAATACCCTATACAAAGCAGGATTGTTGCGTGTTTAGTGATTATGTTGATTTAAATTATAAATTCCCTTTTTTTAATTCATTTACCGCAAAATTACAAGCTCGAGCTGTTAATGCCATAAAAGTCAAAGATGGATTAATACAGGAAATAGAAGTCATAGCAGACCCATCGGTAATAAAAACATTTTTCACTTCATGCATTTGATTAAAACCATTTAATACAGAGGTTTTAGGGTCTTTGCCCATTCTAGCCGTACCCATTTCGTGGTTCGCATTGCCTGGTGCAGACAATAAACTTTTATCTGTTAAATTTTTATAACCAGCACTTTCTAATAGTTCTATTCCTGTTGCCCGCATATCTATATGCATAGCTTTTTCATTGTCGCGAAAACTACAATCAATTTTTATTTGGGGCCTGCCATAAACATCTTGCTTTGTTGTATCAAGTGTAATGCGATTGTCGGCATAGGGCAAACATTCACCATATGCATAGAGATTCATATGCCATTTACCTGCTTCAGTCATGGATTCTTTCAAATCAACACCAATTCCTTGATCGCTCAATCCTCTACTTCTACTAGCACTTCCGGCTAAGTGAAAACCGCGCAAAAATCCTTTTTCTTGATTCTTAAGATTTTTGAATCTAGGGATATAAATATTAGTTGGACGCCTGCCTGCATAATAGCTGTCTTCAAAACCTTCTACTTCTGCAGTAATAGAAACGCCTTTGTGGTGATCCATTAAGTTTCTGCCTACTTGATCACTACCATTGCCCAATCCTGTTGGGAATCTATTGGAAGTAGAATTTAATAAAATGAAACTGGTGGCAACGGTTGCTGCGTTTAAGAAAATAATTTTTGCCTTAAATAATTCAGTTTGTTTTGTTTGCGTATCAATGATCTCAACACCTGTTGCTCTTTGCTTTTGATCGTCGTAAATTACTTTATTCACTAAAGAATAGGGGCGTACCGTAAGATTTCCTGTTTCAAATGCTGCGGGTAAAGTACTGGCATTTGTGCTGAAATATGCTCCCCAAGGGCAGCCACGGTAACAAAGGTTTCTAGCTAAACAAACACCCCTACCTTTTACAGGTTGAGTAAGATTTGCTGACCTACCCATAATCACGTGTCGGTCTTGATATTTTGCAGCTACCTTTCCTTGAAAGTCTTTTTCTACCATATTCATTTCAAATGCTGGT
>JANOYH010000278.1:0-3580 GCA_031428775.1 Bacteroidota bacterium | reverse complement strand
GCCGCTTTTAATTTTTTCCTGTAAAGAAATGAGCGCATGCAATAATGCTTCGGGCCGTGGCGGACAACCTGCTATATATACATCCACCGGTATTACATGATCTGCACCTTTTACTACTGAATAAGTATTATAAAAAAAAGGCCCTCCGCTGATAGCACAGGCACCCATGGCAATAACATACTTGGGATCAGCCATTTGATCGTATAGTCGCTTTAAAACAGGGGCCATTTTATTGACGATGGTTCCTGCAATGATAATAACATCGGCCTGGCGTGGAGTAGCCCTAGCCACTTCAAATCCAAAACGAGAAAAATCGTATCTAGCTGCAGCTACTGACATCATTTCTATGCCACAACAACTGGTAGCAAAAGTTAGGGGCCAGAGGGAATTAGACCTAGCCCAATTGATGACATCGTCTAATTTGCTCAAAACAATACCGCCACCTGCAGTTTCATGAATTTGTCCTGGAAATTCGGCTGCTTTATTTTCTACTAGGTCCATAAGGGTTATCTACATTGAATGATAAAGAAATTAAATCCATTTTAAAGCGCCTGATTTATGCGCATATAAGAATCCCATAAATAAAATAAACATGAAAAGGATGATTTCAAAAAGGGCGGGCATGCCAATGTCTTTAACAACAACAGCCCAAGGATACATGAATACCAATTCTACATCAAAAATTAAAAATATCAAGGCAAACAAATAATAACCCACATTAAATTGGTTCCAAGGAGAACCGACTGAGGGGATTCCACATTCGTAGGCTTGCCCTTTTTGCGGATTTTTAGTTCCCTTTACAAAGATTTTAGCGATAGCGATACCACCTGCAGAAAAAGCAATTGCGGCGGCAATCAATACAATCAAATAGGCGGCACCCATAGTTATAGTTTTCAGGCATGAAGTTAGGGGTTTAAATTACTACAAACATTGATATTGCACACATTGTGATATGATTTTTATCATTGTTTTTCAACACTATCGGGAAAACTTTTCTAGTCCATCTTTTGAATCTTATCTTTGTCCTAAACATTTGCATTTGAAACAGCTGGCTGCAGTTAATCCTTATTTCTGGAAATATCGGTACCGTTTTTTATTGGGGATTATCTTTGTTATTTCTGCCAACTATCTTGCCGTACTGGCCCCTCAAATCACGGGATATGTAGTAAATCAAGTGCAGCTACACTTACCGGGTGCAAAAAGCATTCCACAGAAAACAACACATGATTGGGCAGTTGACTGGTTTATTAAGCAGATTGAATTTCAGCAAAACAGTTTTGGCACTCTCGTAGCCATTTGTAGTATTACTATATTGGTGTTAGCCATTATTAGGGGCATACTCATGTTCTTTATGCGTCAAACCATTATTGTCATGAGTAGGCATATTGAATACGATCAAAAAAACGAGATATATCAACACTATCAGCAATTAGATACTAATTTTTATAAAACCAATAGTACGGGCGATTTAATGAATCGAATGTCTGAAGACGTGAGCAGGGTCAGAATGTATACAGGGCCAGCTGTTATGTACCTGATCAATTTGATTGCTTTGATTGGATTTTGTGTGGTAAGTATGATGCGCAAAGATGTCATGTTGACCATTTATGTATTAGCTCCTTTACCCATATTGGCTATAACAATATATCTGGTGAATAGTATCATCAATCAAAAAAGCGAAAGAATACAAGCTTTGCTCTCAGACTTGACCACCAATGCACAAGAGTCTTATTCCGGAATTAGGGTCATCAAATCTTTTGTTCAAGAAAAAGCGATGTTGGGCTTTTTTAAAAAAAATAGTGAAGCCTATAGAGTTCAAGCGGTTGAACTTGCTAAGGTAGAGTCCATTTATTTTCCCAGTATGGCATTGATGATTGGCTTAAGTACTTTACTTACTATTTTTATTGGTGGCTTGCAAGCATTGCAAGACACCAGTAAGCTTGGCCTAATTGTAGAATTTGTAATCTATATTAATATGCTCACTTTTCCAGTGAGTGCAATTGGGTGGACAGCAAGCATGATTCAAAGAGCAGCAGCTTCTCAAAAAAGATTGAATGAATTTTTATTAACCAAGCCTGTAATAAAAAGCCAATCAACTTCAGCAGAGGACAATATCAGTGGAGATATACAATTCAAAGCGGTCGATTTTATTTATCCAAATACAGGAACACATGCCATCAATAACCTGGATTTGACCATCACTAAAGGAGAGAAAATATTGGTTTTAGGAAGAACCGGAAGTGGAAAGACAACTCTGGCACAATTGTTACTGCGCTTTTATGATCCGGGCAAAGGCCAGATCCTGATAGGTGGGAAAGATATTAGAAGTTTGAACTTAACCACTTTAAGAGAGAAAATCAGTTATGTACAACAAGACGTATTTCTTTTTTCAGATACCGTTTCTGATAATATTAGTTTTGGTTTGCAAACAACTGCAATACCAGATAAGGTGGAACATGCGGCTAAATCTGCCAATGTTCACCAAGAGATATTGAGGTTCGAAAAGGGTTATGATACTTTGATTGGAGAGAGAGGTGTTACACTGAGTGGGGGACAAAAACAAAGAATATCCATCGCTAGAGCCTTGATTAAGGAACCTGAAATAATTGTGTTTGACGATTGTTTGAGCGCTGTTGATGCAAAAACAGAACATGAGATTTTGAGCAATTTATATGGATATTTAAATGAGAAAACAGCCATTATTATCACACATCGAATATTTTCTACCTTTAGATTCAATTGCATCATAGTTATAGAACAGGGCTCCATTATTGAGAAAGGTACACATGAACAATTAATGGACTTGAATGGATATTATGCAGAATTATTTAGGATGCAAATGCTAGAGGAAGTGATTGAAGGTAAAGATGAACAGGAATCTGCAGTTTTGTAAAACTAAACTATTCAAAATTTTGGTAATTCTGAAACAATCCTATATTTGTGCCGCTTAAATGATTCTACAATTTAAACCAATTCAACAGTGTCGTACGAGAACAACGAGAATAACGAGAAGAAAATGGAAAGCGTTTATAGCAAACGTATTAGAGCCGGAAAAAGAAGAACCTATTTTTTTGACGTGCGTGCAACAAGGGGGAACGATTATTTCCTAACCATTACAGAGAGTCGTAAACGCTTTGATAATAATGGATACGACAGGCATAAAATTTTCTTGTACAAAGAAGACTTTAATAAATTCATCAAAGCTTTGGGTGAAGCAATAGACTACGTGAAAACTGATTTAATGCCAGATTTTGATTTTGACGCATTCAACCATGAATATCCAGAAAGTGAAGAAGGTGGAACCGATTATGAAAATCAAAGAAACTATACGGCAAGTGTAGTGAAAGAAACTGTTGAACCAATTGAAGCAATTGCTCCAGAAATAGTAGTAGAAGAAATTGCGGAAGTAATTGAAGAAAAAGTTATCCCAACAACAACAGAGATTAACCATAATCCAACTGCTACTGAAGAAGTAGACAAATGGTAGGTCACAAAGCTTTCAGCATCCAGATATCGCAACCACAATGGCCTGAATTTCCCATTGGTGCGCTGAGGTAATGAAATCCAAATTGTTCATATA
>JANOYH010000277.1:0-19382 GCA_031428775.1 Bacteroidota bacterium | reverse complement strand
CAATTATTGGCTGTCTTAAAATGTACTATTATGAAAAACAAGCAAACACAAATAAATGCAGGAATCTTTCCTGCATTTAAAAAAATGATGATCACCATTTTTACTTTTTATGCAATGGTGGCATTGCTGCTTTGGCTACCTTTTTATAAAGGGGAATAATTATTTACCATAAATATGACTTTATGTATAAAGAGGAACAACAAAAGAAACTTATCAGATATGCTATCAGAACTGCCATCTTGTATGTATTCATCGTAATTATTACCTATTATGCAATGGTTGCATTATATGCATGGCTGATGTTTAGAAGTTTTAGATTTTGAATGGAATAATAATAGATACTTAAAAAACCTGGTATGTTAAAATATATCATTTTTTTCTTTATGTTGCATTAATTTCATCTTTAATTAATGGTGTAGTTGGATTTTTTATGAATAAAAAGAATAGTAATAAGAATTGACACTTTCAATACAAAACAGGATTTATGAAATAAGGGGAAATATAAAGAGGTTCCCATCCGATTTTATGTTCCGACTTACCCAAACTGAATGGCAGGCGATGCGGTCACAATTTGTGACCGCATCGCAAAAGAAGCGAAATACTTATATTACGCCATATGCATTTACAGAACATGGCGTAGCAATGTTGAGTAGCATTCTAAAAAGCGATAAAGCAATTACTATGAACATTGAAATAATGCGTGTTTTTATAGATATAAGAAGGGTATTATTGCTACAAAATGATTATAAAGAGCACTTTAAAGAAATTTTTGAACGATTGAATGAACATGATTTTCGATTAAACAGCATTTATGAAGCAATGGAAAATCTACTTGATGAAAAAAATATATTTCAAAAATGGGAGGAACGAGAAATGATAGGTTTCATTACACAGAACAAATAACAAAATAAAACAAAGCCGCCCTCGCGGGCGGCTCTTTTCTCAACCGTTCTCATAAGCTTTATCTTACAATGGTGTTGGTGCTGCAGCTAAAATCTCTGCAGATACCCCACTCGCATATTTCTCAAAATTTTTGATGAATTGACTAGCTAAGTCGTTTGCTACCCTATCATAGGCAATGGGATCTGTCCATGTGCTGCGTGGGTTTAAAATTTTCGAAGGTACCCCCTCGCAACTTTGTGGTATGGCCATCCCAAATACAGGATGTGTCAGATACTCGGTATCAATGGCATTGAGCTTTCCTTCCAAAGCTGCCGTAATCATGGCTCTTGTATAACTCAGTTTCATTCTTTTACCAATGCCATAACTACCTCCACTCCATCCTGTATTAATCATCCACACATTTACTTTTTGAGCTTGCATTTTCTCCCCTAACATTGCTGCATACTTGCCCGGATGCAACGGCATGAAAGGTGCACCAAAACAAGCACTGAAAGTACTCTTGGGTTCCGTTACTCCTGCTTCCGTTCCAGCCACCTTAGCAGTATAACCACTTATAAATTGGTACATAGCTTGACCAGGATTCAGTTTACTGATCGGTGGTAAAACCCCATATGCATCGCAGGTTAAAAAGAAAATATTTTTGGGTAACCCACCAATAGATGGTTCCAAAGCATTGCTAATAAAACTTAATGGATAACTCACACGCGTATTCTCCGTAATCCCAATGGCACTAAAATCAATGCGATGATTTCCAGGATAAAACTGAATATTTTCAACTAGTGCTCCAGGCTTGATTGCATGGAAAATTTCTGGTTCTTTCTCTTCACTCAAATCAACCGTTTTTGCATAACATCCACCTTCGAAATTGAATACACTATTGTCTGTCCATCCGTGTTCA
Organism: Bacteroidota bacterium; assembly: GCA_031428775.1. Classification (GTDB taxonomy): domain Bacteria; phylum Bacteroidota; class Bacteroidia; order Chitinophagales; family Chitinophagaceae; genus Sediminibacterium. The sequence continues at coordinate 17,581 of JANOYH010000277.1, read as the reverse complement.
TCATCACCTATTAATTTCCTATTCGGGTCGGCACTCAAAGTTGTTTTACCCGTTCCACTCAATCCAAAAAATATGGCCACATCACCATCATCACCCATATTAGCACTGCAGTGCATACTTAAGATATTTTTCTCCTGTGGCAATAGATAATTTAGGATGCTGAAAATGCCCTTCTTGATTTCACCAGTATAACCTGTCCCCCCAATTAATATTGTTTTGTACTCAAATGAAATGACGGCAAAGTTTTCTTGTCGCGTTCCATCAACTGAAGGATCAGCCTTAAACCCTGGTGCCTGTAAAATGGTCCACTCGGGTTCGAAATCATGAAGTTCCGCTTCAGTTGGTCGAAGAAACATATTGTAGGCAAAAAGATTGCTCCAAGGATGTTCATTGATGACCCGAATATTTAATCGTAATGAAGGATCCGCACAAGCATACGCATCACGCACCCATAACGCTTCTTTTTTACTTAAATAGCTGAGCATTTTTGTACGCAACTGAAAAAAATATTTCTCTTCAATAGGGATATTGAAATTATTCCAATTGACCGTATCTTTTGTAATGCTGTCCTTTACGGTGAATTTGTCTTGCGGACTACGCCCCGTAAATTTTCCTGTTTGAATACACAAAGCACCTGTGTCATTCAACACACCCTGACCTAGGGCAATAGTTTGAGCCACAAGTTGTGCGGGTTCTAACTGGTAATGTAAATTGGAGATCTTGTCCATTCCCATTACAGACAATACGCTTTTAGGCGGTAGCATAGTAGGTGCCGTCATATGCAAACAATCGTTAGTTAGCACCGAAATTAAGGGAATCTACTATACCCACCATAAATTTGTGTGATCCATACACGTTAAAACAGTATCATTTTGAGGTAAAATCTGCATATTCCTATAGTACAACCCTTTTTCAGGCTCATACAAACGATAACATTTATTTATCTATTTTTTTTTCGGTTAGTAATTGCATCCTGTAGTTTTGTACAAAGCCAAAAAACTATGCTCAAAAACCTAGTGTTTATTGCTTGTTTATTGATGTCTGCTAATGTATTGGCCCAAAACCTCGATAAAGGCAAATTCAAACAAGAAAATCTATTTTTTGGTAGCGGACTTAATTTAGGTTTTTCAAGTCAGTCGTACAATATAGGCCTCAACCCAGAAGCAGGTTATAGCTTTAATAATTTTTTAGACGCAGGATTGTCTTTTAACTTGAACTATTATGCTGAAAATCCTTCCAACTTTAGCAACATAAAATATGAAAATTTCAGCTATGGAGTTGGACCTTTTCTTAGATTCTGGCCGCTAAAATTTCTGAACATTCAGGTGCAGCCTGAATTCAACTGGACCAATTCTACCCAAACAAATCAGGCTACAAACGAACCCTTTAAATACAAATTTAATTCTCAAAGCCTGTTGATTGGTATAGGATACGGGACTCGGTATGTGGGTAGTCGCTTTTCCTACTTTACCCTCATGATGGATGTATTGAAAGACCCATTCTCGCCTTATCGTGATCAATTTAATGACCCTTTTCCCGTATTCCGTGCAGGATTTGGCATGTACCTTAGACCAAGCAGGTAATCACTTCGGCCGGACTATTGCAAACAATCAACCTTTCGCTCCAAGCTTCATATAAAAAGCCTTGTTGTTGCATTGTTTCAATATGGGTTATCAAATGATTATAAAAACCATTTGAATTGAGCAACCCAATTTTTTTATTGTGAATATTTAAGGTGTTCCAAGTAAGCATTTCAAATAACTCGTCTAGGGTTCCATTACCTCCTGGCAAAACAACTGCGGCATCACACAATTCGTACATCATTTTCTTTCTTACATGCATATCTGGCACTACCCTTAATTCTGTAATCCCCTGGTGGCCGTGTTCCCAGGCTACCAATACCTCCGGAATTACTCCAATCACTTTTCCTCCACTGTCCATGATGGTATTCGCCACAGCACCCATCAACCCTTTATTACCTCCGCCATAAACCAAGGTTATTTGTTTTTCTGCCATCAACAATCCCAACTCCCGTGCATGTTGCTCATACAATGGATCAACTCCAGATTTTGATCCACAAAAAACCGCTAAGCTTTTTCCTTTCATATCCCTTTTTTTATCAGGGAAAATTAGGTGAATTATTTGTACTATTTTGCCGTTTCTTATTTAACAATAGAAACATTGCTATGTCGCCTCTAATCCTTTTCTCCTTTGTGATTGCTTACTTTCTAATCTTATTAGCTGTAGCCTGGGTTACAGGAAAGAATAGCACCAACGAATCATTCTTTATAGGCAACAAAAGTTCTAACTGGATGCTAGTGGCTTTTGGCATGGTGGGCACTTCTTTGAGTGGCGTGACCTTTGTGAGCGTACCAGGTGCCGTAGCAAAAGATGGTTTTGCCTATTTTCAAATTACTATCGGTTACTTAATAGGTTATGTGGCTATTGCCTTTGTTTTATTGCCCTTATACTATCGACTGAACCTCACTTCTATCTACAATTATTTAAGTAGCCGACTTGGCGTTAAATCTTATAAAACAGGCGCTTCTTTCTTTATACTTTCAAGAACTTTGGGAGCAACAGCTCGTCTGTATTTAGTAGTTAATATTTTACAAGAAACCATCCTCAGCAGCTTTGGCGTACCATTCTGGGCAACTACTTTAATCATCCTTTCCATGATTCTATTATATACTTTTGAAGGTGGTGTTAAAACTATTGTTTGGACAGACACGCTTCAAACAACTTGTATGCTTTTAGGACTGATCATTTGTGTGGTCTATATCCTAAATACACTGCATATTGGATTTGGTGGAAGTATTGAAGCAATGAATCAAAAAGGCTATTCAACCATTTTTAATTTCAACCCAGATAGCAAACTCTTTTTCTTAAAACAAATTATAGCTGGAGCATTCATTACTATTACCATGACAGGAATGGACCAAGAAATGATGCAGAAAAATATTTCCGTGAAAACATTGAAAGACTCTCAAAAAAATATTCTTTCTATGTCAGTCATACTCACTTTCTCTATCGTATTATTTCTTTATTTAGGTGGATTATTATACCTATATGCTGAACAACAACAAGTAATAGAAACTGGCGATAAACTCTTCCCAGCAATTGCCCTCAACCATATGCCGCCATTTGTTTCAGTCATCTTTATCATCGCATTGATTTCTGCCTTGTTTCCCAGTGCCGATGGGGCCATTACAGCACTTACTTCCACTTTCTGCCAAGACATTTTAGGCATTCAACGCAATAACACGCTTACAGAAGCGCGCAAAAAAAAGATTCGTCAACGTGTACACCTATGTTTTGCTGCCATCTTCTTACTGTTTGTATTGGTTTTTAAAGTGGTGAATAGTCCAAGTATGATTGGCATCATTTTAAAAATAGCTAGTTATACATATGGTCCACTTTTGGGGCTTTTCACTTTTGGAATTATCATGAAAAGACAGGTTAAAGACAATCTTGTTCCCTTTATTTGCTTGGCAGCTCCTTTAATCTGTTTAGTGATAGATCTTAACCAAAAAACATTGTTTGGGTCTTTTGAATTAGGATTAGAACTATTGATAATCAATGGATTGATAACTTTCATAGGACTATTTATGGTTTCCATCCCACAAACAGTCAAAGAATAAACTAATTTCGCCAGATGGAAATGATCCATCCTTTAGTGGAGGCTTATGCAACAAAATACACTACGCCTGATGATGCCCTTTTGCAAGAGATTCAAAAGCATACTTTGGCGCATCATACCCATGCACATATGCTCAGCAGTCCGGTTCAAGGGAAATTTTTATCCTTTCTATGTACTTTATTACAACCAAAATACGTTCTAGAGATAGGTACATTTACAGGTTATAGTGCAATTTGTTTGTCAAATGGACTAAAAGAAGGTGGCGAACTCTATACGATTGAACTAAGAGAAGAAGACGCAGCAACGGCAAAACAGAACTTTAGCAAATCGGAAAGAAATCATCAGATACATTTGCAAATTGGTCATGCTAAAACAATTATCCCAACATTGGATAAAACATGGGATCTAGTATTTATAGACGCAGACAAAACTAGTTACTTAGAATATTACGAATTAATCGTACCAAGACTAGCCAAAAATGGATTGATTATTGCCGACAATGTACTATTTCATGGACAAGTATTGGAAGAGCCCATTTCAGGTAAAAATGCTAAAGCAATTGATGCATTCAATGCACATGTGTTGGCAGACGAAAGAACAGAACAAGTATTGTTAACAGTAAGAGACGGATTACTACTGATAAAAAAGAAATAAATGAAGCACTTGGTTATAATAGGTTTATTGGGTTTCTCAATCATATTGCATGCGCAGAAAGATAAAGCGCAAGCATATGTAAATGCTTACAAAGATTTGGCCATTACAGAAATGCAGCGTACAGGTGTACCTGCCTCCATCACATTGGCTCAAGGAATTCTTGAATCACAATCTGGCGAAAGTAAATTGGCTTTGAAATCGAACAACCATTTTGGTATCAAATGCAAACCAGAATGGACAGGCGAACGGACATACCATGATGATGATACCAGGCAAGAATGTTTCAGGGTCTATTCCTCAGCGGAAGATTCTTATCGCGACCATTCCGATTTTTTAAAAAATCGCGAATACTATAAAGCCCTTTTTAAGCTAGACCCAAAAGACGATGCAGGATGGGCTATTGGTCTTAAAAAAGCGGGCTATGCAACGGATAAAAGTTATCCCACTCGTTTGTTGAAAATAATAGAAGACTATCAATTGCACCAATACAGTGAAATGGCTTTGAATGAGGATGCTGGTATAACTTCAAATTCAAACATTACCCAAAATACTAGCCAAAATTTAAACAACTACGCTTCTCAAAAAAATAATAGTAAAAAATTACGCGTCATTAATCAGACTAATATAACGTATGTTGAAAATGAGCCTGCAAAAGCTACTATTACCTCACAAGAGAAGATGGATTTATTGGTCAACAATACCAATTTTGAAACTGAGGAACAAGAAAAAAATACAGTTGGCAAAACAACCCAACAAATTCAAAACACTACAAACACAAAATCCACCTATCCTACAACAGTTTTTTCCATCAATCATGCCAATGTGATTTATGCTAGTTCAGGAACATCTACACTTTCTATAGCCAACAAATATGGCATTTCATTAAGCAAGCTGATGGAATTCAATGAGCTAGAAGAAATAGACATTTTAATGTATGACCAACTTATATTTCTAGAAAAGAAATTAAAAAAAGGGGCTAACGATTTTTATCAATCGGTAGGCAAGGAATCTTTGGTTTACATTAGCCAGAAAGAAGGCGTACGATTAGAGAGCTTAATGGAATACAACAACTTAAAGAGAGAAAGCGTATTAACCAATGGCCAAAAAATTTACCTTCGTGGAATGCCTAGCAATGTAAAGAATACAACAAAACAACCCATTTAATCCATTACCCCTACTCTAATATACCTACTTCATGTCTTTGATCACACTGCACAACAAACAATTTGAACCCTATTTAACAGAAGCCACCATACAAGAAAAAGTTCGCGAACTTGCGGCACAGCTCGACAAAGACTATGCAGGTAAAAAGCCCCTGTTTATAGCTATTTTGAATGGCTCATTTATGTTTGCAGCTGACCTATTTAAATATCTCAGTATTGAAGCTGAAATTTGTTTTATCAAACTTGCCTCTTATAAAGGAACCAAATCTTCTGGTCAAGTGATTACTGCCATTGGCCTAGATACTGATATCAACCATCGGCATATTATCATTTTAGAAGACATCATTGATACAGGTAAAACTATGAGCGAATTTTTACCGCAATTAATGAACCAACAACCCTCCTCTTTAAGAATAGCCATTCTTTTACACAAAACGGAGGCTACCGAATATAATATCCCAATCGACTATTGTTGCTTTCAAATTCCGAACAAATTTGTACTTGGCTATGGCTTAGACTTTGATGGATACGGCAGAAATATCAAAGAAATTTACCAATTAGTTGGCGATGAATAATGGGGTTACTTAACTAGTCATCAAATTTTTGATTAAATTACAATCAACCATTTCTCCCAAAAATGAAAAAAGCCTTGTTGGCTTGTTTGTTAGTCTTCTTATGCGCTTGCGGATTGTCTGCACAATATTATTTACGTGGCGAAATCAAAAATGAACGCGGCAGTTTTCTTGAAGGGGTAAATATACGAATAGGTTCAAAAAATGCAACGCCATATTATAGTGGCAATACAGGTTCATTCGGAATTCCATCAAACAAAGCCATTGATACCATCTTCCTACATTATGATGGTTACGAACCATTTCAACAATTAATAGACACGCGTAGAATTCAGTATTTTGTTTTACGCATGCTACCCGCTACCGCAAACTTATACAAACACAAGCTCAATTCTATTACCAAAAACCTAAATAACAATACTTTCAATTCTGGAACTATAGGAGAAAGCTACAGCAGCCAAATTGAAAACGAATTCATACCGGCTAATCCATATAGCCAGACTGGCTTCGCATTGAATATTGACCATGCCTCTTATAGCAATATTCGAAGATTTATCAATAACCAAATGACGGTTCCTACTGATGCAGTGCGCATTGAAGAAATGCTTAATTATTTTAACCTTAGCATAGACAGTTCCATCAATGCGAGAGACAGTTTTCAATGTGCCACTCAAGTAACCAGTTGCCCATGGAACAAGCACAACAAATTATTTTTCATCCAAATTGCAGCCCCAAAATTAAACTTAGATAGTATCAAAGCTAGCAACCTTGTTTTCTTGATAGATGTGTCTGGCTCCATGGACAAGACCAACCGCTTACCCTTACTGAAACAGGCATTCAAACTGTTAATAGAAAATCTTCGCGATAAGGATACCATTTCAATAGTTACTTATGGAGGTGCTGTATATATGCCAATTTCAGGGGTTAGTGGTGCAGAAAAAAAGCGACTACAAGACGCCATAGATTCCCTTGAAGCAGGAGGCGACACGCCTGGTAGTGATGCTATTAGAACTGCCTATAGCATAGCCAAAACTCATTTTATTCCTGAAGGCAATAACCGAGTTATATTGGCAACAGATGGAGATTTTAATGTGGGAGAATCTACAGAAAAAGCAATGGAAGATTTAATTAGTAGGTACCGCCAAACAGGTATTTATCTTACTTGCCTAGGTGTTGGTATGGGTAATTATAAAGACAGTAAACTGGAACTACTCTCAAAAAAAGGAAACGGAAATTTTGCCTATATAGACCAATTGCAAGAAGCCCAAAAAACACTGGTCACAGAACTCACGCAAACGTTGTATGCAGTTGCCAATGACGCTTATGTAGACATAGATTTTAATCAGGAATTGGTTAAATCATACAGACTTATTGGGTTCGACAATAAAAAAAATTCACTTGAAGATAGTACCACACAATTACAGGGTGGTGAAGTGGGAAGTGGTCATCATTTGATGGCAGTTTTTGAAATTGAACCTTTGTTTAACGATAGCCTCAACACACAAAACAAACTAGCTACCCTTAATATTAATTACAAATCAGCAGAATCAGACGAATTTAAACAACAGTTTTTTAGTATCTCCAATCAGCATTTAGATTTTGAAAAAGCAGCTGCTAGTTATCGATTTGCTACAGCAGTTTGCATGTATGGTTCTCTACTCAAGAACAGTAAATTCGTACGCAATTACTCTTTTGACGAAGTAATCATTTTGGCTAGTATGTCTTATCTACCCCATGATAAATACCAAAAAGAATTTATTGCCATGGTAGAATCAACCAAACAATTGTATGAACCTTCAAAAAAGAAAAAGAAAAGAAAGATTAACTAAACGCTTCTCTTACTCTTTCAAAAAAACTCTTATCGCCTTTATTTGGACTGGGTTTGAAGTTCTCACTACCATTTAACTTTTCAAGCATCGTTTTTTCTTCAGCGCTTAAATGTTGTGGTGTCCAAATATTCACATGTATCAATTGATCGCCCCTTGAATAGCCTTGCACTTCTGGAAATCCTTTGCCTTTTAATCTGAAAATTTTTCCACTTTGTGTGCCTGGCGGTATTTTAATTTTTGCCCTGCCATCAATGGTGGGTACTTCTACAGAAGTTCCAAATGCAGCATCTGGAAAAGTGATGTGTAAGTCGTATGCAACATTCAATCCATCACGTTGTAAATCTGCGTGGGCTTCTTCTTCTATTTGTATGATTAAGTCGCCATTAGCCCCTCCTCTTTCTCCCGCATTGCCCTTTCCATTCATGCTCAACTGCATGCCTTCATGAACACCCGCAGGTATTTCTATGCTGATGGTTTCTTCACCATATACCCTTCCTTCACCCTTACAATTGCCACATTTTGCAGTTACGGTTGTTCCTTCTCCATTACAAGTAGGACAAGTTGTTACTGTTTGCATCTGACCCAAGAAAGTATTGGTAACCCTTCTAACTTGGCCACTGCCGTTGCATGTATTACAAGTTTGTACGCTATTTTTATCTTTAGCACCGCTTCCCGCACAGGTTCCACAAGACACGTGTTTTTTAACCTTCACGTTCTTGGTAACACCTTTGGCCATCTCCTCAAAATTGAGTTTCAGTTTGATACGTAGATTACTACCACGCTGACCTCGAACTCTTCCACCACCGCCCCCGCTTCTTGACCTACTTCCACCAAAGAAATTCCCAAACATATCATCGCCAAATATGTCGCCAAATTGACTGAAAATATCGTCCGTATTCATGTTGCCGCCAAATCCACCACCGCTGGTACCCGGACCAAATGCGGCATGACCATAGCGATCATACTTTGCTTTTTTATCGGCGTCACTTAAAATCTCGTAAGCACTGGCTGCTTCTTTGAACTTTTCTTCCGCTTCTTTATCGCCCGGATTTCTATCTGGGTGAAATTGCATGGCTACTTTGCGATATGCTTTCTTGATCTCATCTGCACTGGCGCTTTTGGTAACACCCAATATTTCGTAAAAATCTCTCTTCATGTAAATTTGAATATGCTGTTAATTGCCCACCACAACTTTGGCGAAACGGATGATTTTATCGTTTAGGTAATAGCCCTTCATTACTTCATCCAAGATTTTACCCTTTAGTTCAGGGTTTGGTGCAGCAATTTCGGTGATGGCTTCGTGTTTTTCAACGTCAAATTCTTCATGAATACTTTCCATTGCTTTAACTCCTTTACTTTGTAGGTTACTCCTGATTTTATTAAAAACCAGCAGAACACCTTCTTTTTGAGCAGCGATATCGGAAGTGGTTGACATTTGCTTTTCTGCTCTGTCGCAGTCATCCAATACATCCAACAAAGAAACAATCACGTCTTTTCCAGCAGTCTGAATCAGTTCAAGGCGCTCTTTAGCCGTTCTTCTTCTAAAATTGTCGAATTCTGCCATTAAGCGCAAATATTTGTCTTTTTGCTCCTGTATTTCACTATTGAGCTTCTCTAACTCATTTTCTTCGCTAACGGGTTCATTGAGTTTTGAAGTGCCAGCTGCATTTTCGTCAGTATTTATGTCCATATGCTGGTCGTTTTGGTTGTTTTCTATTGTCTGCTCCATCTCTTTTTCTGCTTGATTCATAAAAATAGCTTGAATAACATCTGTGGCAAAAATATTGCCAAGCAATAGAAAGGGAAAAAATGACAGGCAGTTAGCTTCACCTATCTTTGTAAAATGACAAAACTGTATCTCAGAAAGAAAATTGCGCCACGTATTGCCAATGGGCATCCTTGGGTGTATGGCAATGAAGTTGAAAAAATAGTTGGTGAAGTAGTGGCGGGAGATATAGTAGATGTTTTTTATAGCCAGGATAAATATGCAGGTAGAGGTTATATCAATCCTCAATCTCAAATATTGGTGCGTTTGCTTACAAGAAAACAAGAAACCATTGACGAAGCATTTTTTCACCAGAAAATTGTTAAAGCTTGGGATTACCGTAAAAAGCTGGGGTATACCGAAAATTGTAGGCTCGTTTTTGGCGAAGCCGACGAACTTCCTGCCTTAATCATTGATAAGTTTAACGACTATTTTGTGATTCAGACTTTATCATTAGGGATGGATAAATGGAAAGACGCTATTGTAAAAAGTCTTGAAACGATATTTTCTCCAAAAGGTATTTACGAAAGAAACGATGTACCCGTTCGGGCACTTGAGGGATTGCCTTTACAAAAAGGTTTTTTAACTTCAGCATTTGATACCAATATTCAAATTCAGGAAAATGGTTTGAAGTTTATGGTAGATGTTGCAAACGGACAAAAAACAGGCTACTTTTTAGACCAACAAGACAATCGCCGAGCCATTCAACATATCGTAAAAGGTGCCGATGTTTTAGGTGCTTTCACCTATACAGGAACTTTTGAAATTCATGCGGCAAGTTATGGTGCAAAGTCGGTTTTGGGCTTAGACATTTCTGTTCAAGCTGTAGAACAGGCCAATCAAAATGCTGCTTTGAATGGTTTATCTGAGGTCTGCAAATTTGAAGCGATGAATGCATTTGACGTGTTAAAGCAATGGGGAAAGGATGGCAAAAAATATGATGTAGTCATGTTAGATCCTCCTGCTTTTACAAAGAGTAGAGAGAATATTGCCAAAGCCATAACAGGATATAAAGAAATCAATTTGAGGGGAATGAAACTCTTGCGTAATGGAGGTTTTTTGGTTACCTCTAGCTGTACCAACTTAGTTAATCCTGAGATGTTTTTACAAGCCATCGATCAAGCTGCAAAAGACGCTAAGAAAAGAATTCGGCAGGTAGTTTTTCAAGCACAAAGTAGTGACCATCCCATTATCTGGGGAATGGAGAATACGAACTACTTGAAATTTTTAATTATAGAAGTTTGTGATAAATAAATTGTAATGGATTTCTAATAACAAAATGTTGACTGATTAACAGTTGACCTAGCATTAATTATTTATTGACTTGAAACTTACCTGATTCTATAATCTTACCCGATTGATCACGGAGTTGATAGATATAAAGGCCACGAAAATAATTATCGTCTAAAGTAATATTTACTTTGCTTTCAGTTAAGCGTATTTCGGTCATCTTTTTGCCAAAAAATGCGAAGATTTGTAAGGTGTAACTGCGGTCGACTGTTTTGTCGAATTCAAAAATAATATAGGAAGTAGCGGGGTTGGGATAAACACGTGAAATCTTGGAATTAACTAGGAGTACATTAGCATCATCATTGGAAATAAAACTGCTTCCAACGCTAACAAAAACCAATAAACAGATCGTGTATAAATACTTCATAAGCTAAATGCAAGGGTAAATTAGTGATTCTTTACTATAAATACGCAATTTATCTTCGTTTTTTAACATATAAGCGGGCCACTTCACATGAGTGGCCTGCGCTTATCATTATTTTAACCCGGCCAAGCAAGCTTGGATGGCAATGAAATTTGGTAAGTCGCCCGGCATAGGACAAACCTCAGCATATTGAACCACTCCTTCCTTATCAATCACAAAAGCTGCGCGTTTGCTAACACCTTGCATTCCGAAAGCAGGAAAAGTATCATACAAAACACCATAGGCTGTTGAGGCTACTTTATTGAAATCGCTCAATAGAGAAAAATTCAAGTTTTGTTCTGCTTTAAATTTACCTAGTACAAAAAGTGAATCAACAGAAACACCCAACACTTGTGCATTGGTACTATTATAAACGGCAATATTGTCACGGATATTGCAAAGCTCTGTGGTACATACGCCAGTAAAAGCTAATGGAAAGAATAATAGAACGGTATTTTTATCTGAAGGTCCTGCTAGAACTTCTACTTTTTTATCTGTGTCAAACAATGACAATAAAGGGGCGGTTTCGCCAACTTGGATATGCATATTTTTGGATTTTGTGGCGCAAAATAACCCATTAGAATTGCATTTCAGGAACGAAATCCGGAACGTACAATCTTCCAGCAGTTTTGGCTACAATTTCTTCCACAGAAACGCCAGGTGCGCATTCAAGTAATTCAAATCCATTTTTGCCAATGGATAAAACGGCCAATTCTGTAACTATTTTTTTCACACAAGCCACCCCTGTTAAAGGCAAAGTACACTGTGGCAATAATTTACTTTCTCCTTTTGGATTGGTATGCATCATGGCCACAATAATGTTTTTAGCACTTGCTACTAAATCCATTGCACCGCCCATTCCCTTGACCATTTTTCCTGGTATTTTCCAGTTGGCAATATCTCCACTATCGCTTACTTCCATAGCACCCAAAACAGTTAAATGTATCTTACCGGCACGAATCATTCCAAAGCTTTCTGCGCTATCAAAAAAAGCACCCCCTTTAATCAGGGTTACTGTTTCTTTACCTGCATTAATCAGGTCTGCGTCTAATGCTTCTTCGGTAGGATATGGGCCCATCCCAAGTATGCCATTTTCACTTTGAAAAATCACGTCAATCCCTTCAGGAATAAAATTAGCAACCAAGGTGGGTATGCCAATGCCAAGATTCACATACATGCCATCCGCTAATTCCTGTGCAATACGTTTTGCAATACCAAATTTATCTAGTGCCATTTGAATTTATTTGTACGGTTCTTCTTTCAATTCGCTTCTCATAATTTATTCCTTGAAATATGCGATGTACATATACTCCTGCAACATGAACGTCGTCAGGATCTATCTCACCTGGTGCTACTAATTCTTCCACTTCTGCTATTGTGATGGTACCTGCTTTAGCCATAGAAGTAGAAAAATTTCTGGTTGTTTTTCTAAAAACCAGGTTTCCCAAATGGTCTCCTTTCCAAGCTTTCACAATAGCAAAGTCGGCGTGCAAGGCCATTTCCATTAAGTGCATTTTTCCATTGAATTCGCGAGACTCTTTTCCAATAGCAATCTCAGTTCCATATCCTGCTGGCGTAAAAAATGCTGGGATGCCCATGGCCGCCATTTGTATACGCGTTGCGAGAGTTCCTTGAGGCACAAGATCTACTTCCAGTTCGCCATTCAAGAGCTGTTTTTCAAAAACAGCATTTTCCCCAACATAACTGCTAATCATTTTTTTTATCTGTCTAGTTTGGAGCAGCAGTCCTAGTCCAAAATCATCAACGCCCGCATTATTAGAAATACAAGTAAGGCCTGTAATTCCTTTTTTTACAAGTGCTGCAATGCAATTTTCTGGAATCCCATTTAATCCAAATCCTCCAAGCATTAGTATTGCATTGTTTGTGATGTCTGCAATAGCTGCATCGGCATCTATACATAATTTGTTCATGATGCAATCGTTATAAAGTAAAGGTAGGTACTACTTTTTGATAGTGCGTTTTTGGATGGTTCGTTTTTCAATTTCGGGCATTTTTTCCCGATTGGCATAAGCAGTAATCGAATCCATTAAAACCTTGAATTTATCAGGGTGTGTTTGGTAGTATTTGTAACTATTATAAAACTGGTTTTTACTTGTATGATGAATAGCAAAAACCTGTTCGTACAATTGAATGTTTTCTTTGGTTCTCAAATGAAGTGTATCTATGATGGTTGTTTGAACATACCATTCATCAGCCTTCATCATATCCCACAACACTACTTTCATTTCATTAATGGGCAATACTAGATTTGCCTTCGAAGTTTTTTTACATGCAAGGCTAACAAAGCAAATAAACAGTATCATGTAAATGAATCTCCTCATTGTAATCCTTCTCTATATTTTGAGCCATTCACAATATCAATTTCACTCAATATTTCAATTGCTTTTGCCTTTTCGGTCGGTGTTGCAGTTTTAAAAATCCCTATCAGTTCCTGCCACTTTGCCTGCATAAAAAATTGAAGAATCATGGTATTCGGATTCTCTTTATTGAATGCTTTTAATTGTATTAAAGCTTGTAAAATATTTGCCCTAGCTTCTTTTTCATTTTCGTACATTTTATCCATGCCTGATCTATAATAAGTATAGATCGCATCATGTATGATATTATATCGATTATTGGTTAGATTCTCGTTTAACCAATAACGGCTTTTGAGTCCATCAAATATTTTCCAACCACTAATTCCTTTTCCTTCAGGAGCATTGGTTACCACATTTAGTGCTTTATTAAATTGTGTTTCTCCTCCCTTTGGACTAAACGTATCATTATCTATACCAATGATAGTATACACATAATAAGCCATTATTGCTGTTAAATTAGCTGCAGCCGCATCATTTCCTTGTACCCGATTATCATTAAATTCCACGGGCTGAAATTCAATATATTTAAAAGTCAGGTCTGCGTCTAAATGATTTACAATTGCGGCTTTATAGGATGAATTAAAAACAGGACGCGCTGCTTGTATAGTAAGTGTTGCTTTATAAAGATTGGGCTCCAACACCTGCTCAATATTGATAATAAAACTACATTCAATTCTTTCTTGAAGTCGGTATGCGTCAGAAGTCCACTTTCGCGTATTAATTAAGTTGGTGAGTTGTTGTTGAAGACTATTAAATATTTTTCTATCAACCTGTGTGCCTACCCTGCTAGACAAAACAGTAACTCTTGCTTGTACTTCTTGGGCAAACAAATGATGCATTGAAATGTACAAAAAGAGGGAAAGTATTGCAATTTTTTTAATCATGTAGTTAGGTACAAATGATGAAACAATTTTCCATTGAAATCTGGCGGACTGAATTGGACTTCAAATTACCAAAAAACGACAGTTAATAACTGTCGTTTCGTTGGTTTTACCTCAAATTTATCTTTTAGCGGAACAAATCGCTTTCGTTATTCCTTCTGTAATAGATTTTGCTTTCCATAAATTCTTGTGTGGCAAGAATGGCTGGATTGGGCATTTTTTCGTAAGCCCTAGATATTTCTATTTGCTCTTTGTTTTCATGGATTTCTTCTAAGCTGTCGGTATGACTAGCAAATTCTTCCAATTTATTGTGCAATTCTTCACGCAAAGAAATATTAATCTGATTGGCCCTTCTTGCTATGATGGCAATAGATTCGTATAAATTACCTGTTTTTGCTTTAATATCAATCAGGCTTTTTGTTTCAACAACGCTGGCAGTGTTAGCGCTCATTTGCCTTCTTAGTTTGCTCATTTTATCAGGTTTTTAATTAATGTTTTTGATTGTGTTTTGTATTTGGCCACTTCTTCTATATGCTTACTATCACTAAAACGTTCTGCGAAGTCGGAACATTCGTTCACTACTTTTTCGTAGCGAGCTGCTTGCTTGTCTTCGTAACTCATTGCAGCATATTTAAAATACGACTTAATTACTTGCAGTTTATAATCATCTGCTTTCTTTGAATCGGGAAAATTATCAGACACGTTTCCAAATGCAATAGCTGCTGCTTTATAAAAGCCTAGATTATAATATAGTTCGGCACTTTTATAATCTTTTGCTTCCAATTTTTCTCTGCACTGATCAATAATATCCGCCGCGTCTTTCCCTCTAGGAGAATTGGGGTGTGTATTGATAAATGTTTGCATCAAACCAATGGTTTTATTGGTATTGGTTTGATCCAAATCAATCTTGGGAGACTGTTTGAAATAACAATTAGCGCGCATAAAATCGCATTCTTCTACTTTGGCACTATTAGGAAAACTCTCTACAAAGCTTTTGAACAAATTTTCTGCATTCAGATAATCCTTCTGCCAGTAATAAGAGTAGGCAAATTTGTAATAAGCATCCTCATAACCCGGGGTTCCTTTGATATAAGGAAATATGTCTTCAAAGAGCTGTTGTGCGTAACTATAATTCTTCTCCGCATAATACTGGTCAGCCATCTTATGCTTGTACTCGTAATCCTTGCTCTTTTGTATTCTAGAGAACTTGGTTGTACAGCTATTAAAAACCAAAAGCGTGATCAATAAAAAGAAGATCCTATTCATATAAGTATGCGAAATTAGTTATTATCGGGCAATATATAAACTTGCATGTTTGTTTAAGCTTCTTGCTAGTTAAGAATTACCTAAAAAGGCTGTTCCGCATTTGCGAAACAGCCTTTCCTATTATAATATCAGTGATTATTGCTTATCACCTTCACCTTCCTGTAATTTTGCTTTGATCTCAGCAAGAGCGCTCAGGTCGCCTAAAGTTGTTTTTTCAACTTTAGCCTGAATATTCTTAACTGCCTTTTTAGTGCTATCAGATTCAGCTTTTGCCTCTTTTTTGGCAGTTTCTTTCACTTCGGCAACTTGTTGCTCCCAGATGCGCGCGTGACTTAACACGATACGCTTCTCGTTGCGATCAAATTCAATCACTACAAACTGAGTGGTTTCGTCGGCTTTCACGGTAGAACCATCTTCCTTATTCAGGTGACGATTAGGCGTAAATCCTTCTAATCCATATTGCAATTGAACCAATGCACCTTTGTCGTCTTTACGCGTTACGGTACCTTCATGGATTGTTCCTACTGCAAATGTATCTTCCAATGCATTCCAAGGATCTTCTTCCAATTGTTTGTGTCCTAACTGCAATTTGCGGTTTTCTTTGTCGATGCTCAAGATAATGATATCGATATGCTCACCTACTTTGGTATAATCAGTTGGGTGATTGAAACGCTTCAACCAGCTTAAGTCGCTGATGTGTATCATACCACCAATACCTGGCTCCAATTCAACGAATACGCCATAAGGAGTGATGTTTTTCACCAAGCCTTTGTGCTTACTGTTTTCAGGGAATTTGGTTTCAATAGTGCTCCATGGGTCTTGGCTCATTTGTTTGATGCTCAAGCTCATTTTGCGTGCGTCTTTGTCAAGGGTAACCACTTTTGCTTCGTACTCGTCGCTCAATTTGAAGAATTCCTTCGCGTTGATTGGCGTGTTTGCCCAAGTAATTTCAGATACGTGAACCAGACCTTCAACACCAGGCTGAATTTCCAAGAAAGCACCGTAATCTTCAATATTTACCACTTTACCTTTTACTACAGATCCTTCAGCTAAACCTTCAGGCAACACATCCCAAGGGTGTGGAGTCAATTGTTTTAATCCAAGGCTGATACGTTTTTTGTCGTCGTCGAAATCCAACACCACCACTTGTAATTTCTGGTCCATCTTCACCACTTCGCTTGGGTGTGAGATACGGCCCCATGAAATATCGGTGATGTACAACAAACCATCCAAACCACCTAAGTCCATAAACGCACCGAAATCTGTGATATTTTTCACCACACCTTCCAATACCTGGCCTTTTTCTAGTTTGCTCATGATCTCTGCACGTTGTGCTTCGATATCGCTTTCTATTAATGCTTTATGTGATACAACGGCATTTTTAATGGCTTCGTTGATCTTAACCACTTTAAATTCCATTGTTTTGCCAACAAACTGATCGTAATCAGTTACAGGCTTAACGTCAATTTGAGAACCTGGCAAGAAGGTTTCCATACCAAATACGTCAACAATCAAACCACCTTTGGTTTTGCTTGTAACAGTACCAGTAATAACTTCTCCGGTTTTATGAACTTCCACAATTCTTTCCCAAGCGCGGTAGATGCGAGCAGATTTACGGCTCAGGTGCAGATTACCGCCCCTGTCTTCTTTCTCTACTACCATTACTTCTACATCGTCTCCTATTTTTAAAGTAGGTACGTCGCGGAATTCATTCAAAGAAATTAGTCCATCGCTTTTAAA
>JANOYH010000276.1:0-2956 GCA_031428775.1 Bacteroidota bacterium | reverse complement strand
TCTTCTGCTTCTTTATACCCATCAGTACCAGAATTGGAATCCTTTGTTCAAGATAATATCCCAATATTCTTTACCAGGAATAGCATAAATGACATAAGAACCTGTATCTAATAATTTACCACCCATGGTAACATTATCTGTAAACTTAACTTTTGTAGCTGCATTAGCACCTAAGCGCCATAGTTTGTTTAACGGCGCGAGGTCGCTGTTTTCTTTTAATAGAGAACGACCTTTGATGTTAGGACGCGAATAGGTCAGTTCAATTTTACCCATACCAAAAGCTTGTGTAATGGTCTGTGTAGTAGACGGAGCCGGCATATTAATTTGGGCTTGAGATAAGCAGGCAAATCCGATACCTGCTAGTAATAACATTTTTTTCATGTGTAGTAGTTTTATAGCACAAACCTAAAGTATGCTAGTCTTATTGCAAAATATGGTTAGTGTTGGTAAGCAGGATGAAAGCGTTGAAGGGTATCTCTAAGAAAATCGCGGTCCAAGTGTGTGTAAATTTCGGTGGTAGTGATGCTTTCATGTCCAAGCATTTCTTGAACAGCCCTAAGGTCGGCACCACCTTCAACCAAATGCGTAGCAAAACTGTGTCGGAAGGTATGGGGTGAGACCTTTTTTTTAATCCCTGCTTGATAAGCCATTGCTTTAATGATATAGAAAATCATCACCCTTGTTAATCCGCGTCCCCTTCTATTCAAAAAAACGAAATCCTCATAACCCTTTTGTATAGGCTGTTGTATGCGAATATTATCAAGATAGAGGAGGATATATTTAATGGCGTCTCTACCTATTGGGATGAGTCTTTCTTTATCGCCTTTTCCTGTTACCCTAACATAGCCTAGGTCGGGGTAAAACCCAGAAAGCTTTAATTGGATCAGTTCTGTAACCCTTAGTCCACAACTGTACATGGTTTCTAAAATGGCTTTGTTTCTACAACCTTCTGGACTACTCTGGTCAACTTGTGCAATCAATTTTTCTATTTCATCAAAGCTAAGTGTGTCAGGAAGTTTTCTTTTTGTTTTCGGTGCTTCTAATAATACAGAAGGATCAATTTTGCAAATGTCTTCCATCAAACAATATTTATAAAAGCTTCTAATGCCTGAAATGATTCTTGCTTGAGAGCTTGGTGTCATGCCTAATTCAGCAATCCATTTAATAAATGTCTGTAGTTCCTGTAATTCAGTGTTGGCAGGTATTTTGGCAGAATTGTGGATCAGTAAAAAGCTGGTTAATTTTTCCACATCGTGCAAATAGGCCTCTACAGAATGGTCGCTCAAAGACCTTTCTAATTGTAGATATGCTTTGTATCCCTTCTTATAAGGTTCCCACATCTGTAGCTTTTAAAACAAATATCGGAGGAATCTTGGTATAATCCTTTCAATGATTAAGTTGGTAGTATGGATTGAATCCTTAAATTCGCTAATTATCCATTTCAAAACTGTTATTGGAACATGCAAGTGAATCTCCGTTCTTTCAAACAAAAAGTTCGTCACAATCAAAAAGCATTTAAGCGTTATTTAGGAAAGATCGAGAAAAACCCACCAAGGGGATTAGACAGTATCGCAACAAAAATTGACGTGGAAGTTTGGAAGGAAATTGACTGTTTAAGTTGTGCCAATTGTTGCAAGACCATGTCGCCTACTTTTACCAATACAGATATCAAAAGAATTGCTACTCATTTTGAGATGACGCCTGCCGAGTTCAAAGAAAAGTGGTTGTGGTTTGATAAAAAGGATAAAGACTGGATGAATACAAAACAACCTTGCCAGTTTTTAAACTTAAAGAACAATATGTGTAGTATTTATGAAGTGCGACCATTAGATTGTGCAGGCTTTCCGCATCTAGCCAAAAAGAAAATGACCACTTATATTCATGTGCACCAACAAAATGTGAGTTATTGTCCGGCTACTTATAAAATGGTAGAAAAGATGATGGAACAAGGGGTAGTGCCTATAAAAAAAGCCAAATAAGGGTTTAAAAGTACACGTCTTCCAATAATAGAATTTCGTGGTCAAGTCCCTGATAGATGGTGATGGCGATTACATCAAATTGAATGCATTTCCAGTTTGGATGTTTGAATTGAAAAGCTTCAGCAGCATTTTTTAGAAAACGCATTTTACTTTTCGAGATGCTTTCTTCTGGTAATCCATATCTTAACGAAAGTCTGGTCTTTACTTCAATAATGTGAAGGGTTCCTTTAAAAGAGGCAATAATATCTACTTCAAGGTGATGGTGTCGCCAGTTTTTTTCTATGATTTGAAAGCCTCGATTTAATAAAAAATCCATTGCCAATGCTTCACCATATTTTCCTTTAGATTGATTGTTCCACATTTTCTGCCCATTCGAATATTTAATAGAAATTTTACCAGTTTTTACGTATCGTTGTAAAAACGGCCGTACCTAAATTTCTAGTAATGTTAGCAACAAACAAAATATTTAAACTAAAAGGATTCAACCAACACTATGCTTGGGGAGGAACACATTTCATACCTGATTTATTGGGGATCCCTAATCTAGCTGATCAACCGTTTGCAGAATATTGGCTAGGTGCGCATCCATCTGCATCTTCCACAGTATCAATGCCAGAAGGGGATCTAACGTTGCGTGCCTTAATTGATCAAGATCCTAATGCGGCACTTACTGAAGAAGTGTATAAAAAGTATGGTGAATTGCCTTATTTATTAAAAGTTTTGGATGTAAAAGACATGCTATCTATACAAGTACATCCTACTAAAGCATCTGCCGAAAAAGGTTTTGAGGAAGAAGAAGCTGCGGGTATTCCTATTAATGCACCAAATAGAAATTACAAAGACAGAAATCACAAGCCTGAAGTTATGGTGGCTTTGAGTGAATTCTGGCTTTTGCACGGATTCAAGGAAAAAGGATTACTAGAAAAAACCTTAGAGGAAATATATGAATTCAATATTCTCTTGCCTTTGTTTAAAAG
>JANOYH010000275.1:0-3991 GCA_031428775.1 Bacteroidota bacterium | reverse complement strand
GCAAAATTTGGACAGGCATTGTGTTTTGGGCGCTACTCATTTATACGAATGGTATAGACACCATGATTACTTCCCCACTGGCTTTAACTATTGACATCCTTTTTTATATCTCCATGCTGATTACTTTTTATTCTTTAATTTTATTATATAAAAAATTTCCTGATCAATCTATTTCTTGAATGTATTCTGCCGCTACGCTTTTTTTTAAATACCTGAAATATCGCATCATTAGCTTAAATGGAAAAGGACATGGTACACACTCGCCTTTTGTTTATGCTTTTATAAAAAATGTGCTCAACAACAAGCGCAACTGCAATGAATATGCACCCATTGAGTTGATACGAAAGCAACTATTACAAGACAATAGCGTATTAAATATCACCGATTTTGGAGCGGGTTCGAGAGGACATGCAATCAAAAAAAAATCAATCAAGTTTATTGCTGCAGCATCTTTGAAGCCTAAAAAATATGGACAACTACTGTATAGAATGGTAGCACATTTTGGACCACAACGTGTTTTGGAATTAGGTACTTCACTAGGTATTACCACCGCTTATCTTGCTACAGCGAATCCTTTAGCAAAAGTGTATACCCTTGAAGGGGCAAAAGAAGTAGCAGGCATTGCTGAAAATAATTTTGGTCAATTGGGCTTGAAAAATATTCAAATTGTTGTGGGTAATTTTGATGACACACTTGCCCCTCTGCTTAGCAATATAGATTCATTGGATTTTGTTTTTGTTGATGGGAATCATCGATATGAACCCACCATCCATTATTTCCAGCAATTAAAACCTAAAATGAAAGCAGATTCCATATTGATATTTGATGATATTCATTGGAGTCAAGAAATGGAAGCAGCATGGAAAACCATCAAAGAAGATCCTTCCATTACAATTAGTATTGACCTTTTTTTCATTGGCATTGTTTTTTTTAGGAAAGAAAATAAAGTGAAACAGCATTTTAGCATTTCATTTTAATGCACTGATAGCCTGTTTTTATGAGATGCGTATATTTGTAAAAATTTACTATTGCAATTACCCTCGGCACTTATCGAATCATTACAGCATGTTGACGGTTTTGATGAAGCAGCTTTTTTGCAGGTTCATCAATCGGGTGAGCAGGTTGTGTCGGTCCGACTAAACCCAGCCAAACCAATCATCTCTCCAACTTTAGACTACAGTGGTACTGTTCCTTGGTGCTTGCATGGAAAATATTTAAATAAACGCCCTTTTTTTACCTTCGATCCCTTATTGCACGCGGGTGCCTATTATGTTCAGGAAGCTAGTAGTATGTTTGTTTGGCATGCACTAGAACAAGTGTCTCCTAATGCCTCTAGCAAAAAAGTGCTTGACCTTTGCGCAGCCCCAGGAGGAAAATCTACATTGTTAACTTCCTATTTTTCTGAAAGCTTGGTAATTGCCAACGAAGTGATTAAAAATAGGGCCTCCATTCTAGTTGAAAATATGAGTAAATGGGGCAATGACTCGGTGGTTGTTACCAATAATGATCCATCTCATTTTCAGTCGCTCCCCAATTATTTCGACCTCATGTTAGTGGATGCACCATGTAGTGGAAGTGGCCTTTTTAGGAAAGACCCAGAAGCCATTCATGAGTGGAGTGAAGCCAATGTGTTAATGTGTAGTCAACGTCAACAACGCATTTTAGCAGACGTTTTGCCAGCTTTGAAAGAAGAGGGGATTTTGTTATATGCCACTTGTTCCTATTCAGTGCTGGAAGATGAAGCCATTGCCGACTGGTTAGTTACTGAAATGGGTATGAAAAGCCTTTCTATACAAATAGACCCTAATTGGGGAATAATAGAGACGAATTCCCCAATAAAGGCAGCAAAAGGTTACCGTTTCTATCCCAATCGGGTTAATGGGGAAGGTTTTTTTCTTGCTGTATTTCAAAAACAAACTTCAGCTGGCTTTAAAAAGCAAAAACCGCACCAACTGCAAATGCTATCAAAATCAGCGATTCAACTAATGGAAGCAGCACTGCCTTTGAAAGCGGGTCTCGCTTTCTTTCACCAATCTGGAGCCATCAGGGCAATTCCAGAGATTTGGATGCCTGAAATAGGACTCTTGGCAAGCCATTTGTACATCAAAAAAGCAGGTGTTGAATTGGGTAGTCAGAAAGGGAAAGACTTTGTACCAGCCCATGAATTGGCATTAAGTGGACTTCTTCAATCGGGTTTTCCTATCCTAAACCTTGAACTTGAAAACGCGCTATTGTACCTAAAAAGAAAAGAAATGCCCTTAAATGGCGAAATTGGTTGGAATTTGCTGCATTATTGTGGATTGGCTATAGGTTGGGTTAAAGTTTTACCAAATAGAATTAATAATTATTATCCAGCTGAATGGCGTATACTAAAAGATTAATTTTACGTTAATAGGGTAACTTTGCACGATATGAAATTTATTGGATGGATCATTGCCTTTTTTAGTTGCACCAGTCTACTGGCGCAAACCCGTTTAATTACGGGGGGCACGGGTACCAGCTTATATGTGAGCTATATTGTTCCTGGCTCACAAACTTTAGGCAGTATTGCAGAACAATTTAATGTTAGTTTGCCCGCTTTGGCTAGGTATAATACCATGAACCAAGACCTCCATTTAAGAAAAGGAGAGGAGGTTCGGATTCCTATGATCAGGGAAAATTTCATGCAAAGAAATATTTTTGGAAAATTTCAACCTGTGTACCATATTGTAAAGACGGGCGATAATCTTTCTAGAATTAGTCAGCGTTACAATAAGATTGATATAGATACCCTCAAAAGGTGGAATAGTATATCGGAAGAGGTAGTGCAAGACGGTAAGGCTATTGTGATAGGTTTTATCAGCAATCACCAAGTCATTTATGTTACTGCGGCATATCAGGCCATTGCCTATGACACATTACCCAATCCAAATGTGATGGATGCTGCTAAGTTTGGACCAAAAACTTTGACTGGCGAATTCAAGCCCACCAAGATTCCCCTTCCCGAACCTCCCACTCAATTGCCAGTGGCTGTTGTGAAAGCGCCGCCTGCTACTGCACCAACAACACAAGCATCAACAACTACAAATGCGAATCCGAATAATAGTAACTCCGCTAATGCAACCATTAATAATCCAAATGCCGGAACCAGCAATTCGTTGGTAGGGAGAAAACCTGCTTTAGTTGCACCAACTTTAGTACAAACAGAAGGCGATTTTAGTTATCGGCCGAGGTCGAATGACGAGGGCTATTTTGCATATACCTATTTTCAACGAGTAAAAGATAGGGCGTATCAATACTTAACAGGCGATGCTGCTGTTTTTAAAACCATCAATGGTTGGAATGATCGCAAATTTTATGTACTCATTAATGAAATCGTTCCGGGAACTATTGTTAGACTAACTGCTCCGAATAAGAAAAGTATTTGCGCCAAAGTTCTTGGGCCATTACCTGAAACAAAAGGGGCCGCCGGGTTAATCATTCGAATGAGCAATGCCGCCGCATCAGCCTTAGGAATGGATGAACAAAGATTTATGGTAAGCATTACTTATGTAGAATATTAATTAAACAAAATCATGAAGAAAATAACCGCTATTCTATTGATCCTAATTGGCATTGTATCCTGTAATTCTCAGGCACAGAAAGGAAGTTTGTCCCCTGACGAATTTGAAGCAAAACTAAATACAGGTGCTTATCAGCTTTTAGATGTTCGAACAGCCAATGAGTATAAGTCGGGTTATTTAAAAAAATCATTACAAGCCGACTGGAATAACCCTTCAGAATTCAAAGACAGAGCACAGTATCTTGACAAAACAAAACCTGTATTGGTTTACTGTGCTTCAGGTGTGCGTAGCAGTTCAGCGGCAGATTATTTATTGACCATGGGCTTTAAAGAAGTGAGCAATTTGCAAGGTGGGTTAGTTTCCTGGAAAAGATCAGGCAAACCTGTTGAATCTGCCGCTAATTTGCCCCAAATGACCTTAGATGAATATGCTACTGCAGTTAAAAAAGA
>JANOYH010000274.1:0-4805 GCA_031428775.1 Bacteroidota bacterium | reverse complement strand
CAATAAAACGGTGGGGGAATTGCCTGATAGTATAATGGTAGTACGACTGTTTTTGGTGCAGTTTGTCTTGGTTCGAATCCAGGTCGGGCAACGAAAAAGGACAAATCGAATAAAATCGATTTGTCCTTTTTTCTTTTTTCGCCAATGCCTTACTTGTGAAGAATTCAAACCCTATCCGTATATAAACACTTAAGTACGTTTAATACAACTTCATACTCCTTTTACAATCTCTTTCAAAAAGAGCTTTTGGAGTTTTTTGATAACTCCTTCTACGGGCAAAAAAGAGATTTGCTTCCCGCTTCGCTTATCTTTCAATATACCTTCACTTACCAATACGTTTAGATCGTTTCTGGCTGTTTGGTTGCTGATGCCAAATTTATTTTCAACTTGTGTTACATTAAAATAGATCGCTGGGCCATTGATAAGTTCCTGGATCAATAAAACCTGGCGCTCATTAAAACTGGTATTTCTTAAAAGTGTCATTGCATGTTGCTTTTCGGCTGTTTTTCTTTTGATATAGGCCCTTAATTCCTCCAAAGCGCGATGAATGGTATCCAGGTTATAAATGACAAAATAGGTAAGATCGTTGTCGTCTTGCTCGGTATGAAGATACGCTCTTACATACCTAGCTTTTGACTGTAGTATAAATCTCGACACCGACATGAATTCAATCAGCCTATACCCTTTTCTTAATAAGTACCAGTAGAAAATGGTTCTAGCCGTTCGCCCATTTCCATCTGCAAACGGGTGAATATATCCCAACAGAAAATGCAGCATAATGCCTTTGTTAATTTTATGCAGAAAGAAAGCTACCTTTTGTTCATCATTTGCAAATTGACAAAACGACTCCATCAAATTTATTAATCGTTCAGCTTCAGGCCATAACTTATCTATTTTGTCCAGGTATTATTTTTTTCATCCGCATCCATAAAAATGCCTCCATCTAGCAAGATTGACTTTACTGGTTTTGATGTCTTGATATTTATCACAGTAGCTTTTTGATCCTTTTTCCAAATAGCAGGAGTTTGATGGAATATATCGGAACTGCCGTCGGCATAAGTTACATTCACATCAAAAGGTACCGCAAAGCCACCAATATTTTTGACAGACAATGTATAACCACTTTTTGCTTCAACAGCGCTTTCTAGTTTTATGTCGATATAGCTTGGCGTGAAGAACCAGTTATAAAAGAACCAATTCAGTTTCTTACCCGATCCCGCATTCATTGAATTAAAATAATCCCATGGTAGTGGATGCTTTCCGTTCCAGTTGTTCATATAGGTATGCAATGCTTTTTTAAACAGCTCATCACCCAACATATCTTTCAGAGCCAAGTAGCTTAAAGAAGCTTTGCCGTAAGAATTGCTTCCTGCGGAGAAAGTAACATAAGGCGATGGCGTAATGATTGGGTTTTCCTTTGTATGCGGCCCATGTATCCATCCATTAACACGAAAGGATTTATAAAAACCATCGGCTTCTTTTTTGCTTTTTTCAGTTAGCCCTATTAAGTATTCAAAAGTTGTTGCCCACCCTTCGTCCATAAAAGCGTAGAAGCTTTCATTGGTGCCCATATAAAAAGGCATATAGGTATGCGCCTGTTCATGATCCTGCACCAGTTGCGCAAATCTTAGGTCCTGCTGGTGGCTGTCGTTGATCATCATAGGATATTCCATATCGGCAAAACCCTGGAAAGCAATTGATTTTTCATAAGGGTATTGAATGCCAGGCCATTCATTAGAAAAGAAGCGGAGAGAATATCGTCCAAATTGTACAGAGTGCTGAAAATCATTCATGTTGTCTTGATAGGCAGCCTGCATACTTACCCTGCGGCCTGTTTGATCATCTGTTATAACACTGCCGCCGTCCCATGTATAATGATCACTGATACCAATGGCCAAATCACTTATATGAGTGGATGCAAACTTCCAAGTATTGGTAGTATTCTGTGCTGTAACTGCTTTATCAGCGAGATCCTTAGCACTAGCAATATGGATGGTTGAATCACTGATAAGAGATGTTTGATATTTGCTTGCTACATCAACCGACAGTACTTCATCTGGGTTTCGGAAATTGCCTGTTGCCCATACGATGAAATTTTTAGGAACGGTTACACTTAAGTTGTAATCATTAAAGTCGTTATAAAATTCGAGGCCGCCGCCAAAGGGTTGTACGTCCCATCCTTTGTAATCATCATACACTGAAACACGCGGATAAAAGTACGCGAGATAATAAGTGGTTGAGTCAATAATACCTTCACGGCCCCTGCCTTTGGATAACTGATAATGCCACTTGATATTAATCTTTATCGAATCGTGCGGAGACAGTGGTTTTGAAAGCCCCATCATATAATTAGTAGCATAAACCGAATCATTGTTCCATTCCGCTTTAGCGCCGTTCAATGTAATTTCATCAACCTGGATACCTGCTTGTGCATTAGCAGTACCGCCACGTACTCCCCCCCTGTGTGAATTCATGATCAGTTTGAAATTTAAACTGTCCAGCTTACCCGGACTCTCATTGAAATAGGTAATCTGTTCAACGCCTCTGATGGTATTTTGCGGCGGGTTAATCGTTAATGCAATATCATAACGGCCATGATTGAGCCAGTATTTTTTACCCGGCTTGCCTTTAAGATTGCGCGTACCGTTATCGAAAGCTTTTGCTATATAATCCGGTATAGGAAGCGATCCTTTATAAATGTTCATCGGTGCATTGGCCGGGGGCATCTGGGCGTAAGCCTGCAATAGTGCTGTGCACAAAAAAACAGAGAGGATAATTTTTCTATTCATTGTAGGAAATTTGTACTGTTTCAAGCTTGCATAAAACAAGTTTGGTCTGAGCAGTTTTGAAGGTTTCTAAATTCGATTATTCAAAATATGATTTATTTGCAAGATAACATTACCTGTTTTTTGTCCTGATTCCACATACTGATAAGCTTCTACAATTTGATCTAATTGATACATTCTGTCAATTACTGGTTTGAATTGACCATTTTGAGCAAGCTCTTTTAAAAAGATTACATCTGCTTTTGTTATAGATGGCATTGGAAATAAAAGTCGCTTGCCACCCATCAGTGGCGTTGTAAGTGCCAATAAAATATTCTCTCCATTTTTACCAAGCTCGGTTGAAATATAAATTCCTTTTTCTTTCAACAAAGGCTTGCACTGTCCGAATGAACTTTTTCCAACAGAGTCAAAAATAAAATCAAACTTAATGTCAGTTTTTGTAAAATCCTGTGTTTGATAATCTATCACTTCATCCGCTCCTAGCGATTTTACCAGTGCAACATTTTTTGTATTACAGACTGCAGTAACCTTTGCGCCAAAATGTTTTAATAATTGAACCGCGGCTGAACCAATGGCACCTGTTGCACCATAGACTAATACATTTTGCCCGATTACAACTTTGGCTGCTCTAATATCTACCAGTGCATAATGTGCGCCTTCTGTTAGTGCTGCTGCTGCTTCAAAGCTGATATTGTCTGGCATACACGTTACTGCATCATTTTCAGAAATGGTTACAAATTCAGCATGACCTCCAAATGTTTTATCGCTAAAACCAAATACCTTATCCCCGATTTTGAAATTAGCAACTGCATTTCCAATTCCTTCTATAACGCCAGCAAACTCACATCCTAATATTGGGTATTTGGGTTTTAAAAGTCCGCTAAAAAATCTTGAAACAAAATATTCAGCACTTCTAAAACCCGCGTCGGTTCTATTAACAGTGCTTGCAAATACCTTAATCAATATTTCGTTGTCTTTGGTTACTGGCTTAGGGACTTCCATTAATTGGGCCACATCTGGAGGCCCATATTTTGTATAAACAATTGCTTTCATTTGATACTCATTTCAATTGATACAGGATGGCTTTTGCAATTAGATACATCCTGATTTAGTTTTATTTATTGGTCAATCTACTTTTCAAGTTAAGCAATAAAGGTCTGATAAATCTGTATATCAGAAAGCCAATAGCTGCCAGAACCAACACAAATACGGTGGGTAATATTGGTCCAAATGTAAAAGTCATACCAAGCACAAATCCCAGAATGAATTCAGCGAAGTAAATAGGTATAAACAAACTTAATATAAGAAAGAAATAAGGCACATTCTCCAGAAAAGGTTGGTAGTTATAAGTAAAGGAGACTGCAAGAATAATTGCTACTAACAATCCTCCCAAAAAGAGTGCGAGAATATGATAGAGTTGCTTATCGGGATTTGTTTGTTGTGAAACTTGTTTAAGTAATCTGGTTTGAACTTTACTTAACAAAAGCCAAGTCATAATAGGCAGTAAGAGACCGCCCCACCAATTAGAAATTCCGGGCATGTCTTTTCTTTGCAAGATATGGTGGGTAGTGACTCCGCCATGGAAATGTTCCCAAAGAAGCCATCCAAACACCAATGATGTTATACCTAATGTGATAATAATTTTAGTTAGCCTGAATTGTTGAATTGCAAGCAACATATTAACTGATTATTTGTGAATTACTTTTTGCACGGTAAATTTGTTTATTCTGCCCGATAACCACAGATAACTCCTGTGATGAGATGCGCATTAGGGTTTAATGATGCTTGCTTAAAGAATTGTTCGAAACTTATTTTTTTTTCAATCAGCACTTGTAATTTCTTATTACCATACCCTGTTAGCCACTCTATAGTTAATCATAAATTCTTAAGTAGAGTGCTCAAAATATTTGGTTGTTTCAAGACCTAAATGCGTTTTGTACCATTCATTCATTTTATTGGGGTCTTTACATTTAAAACTACACAATCAATCTTATATTTATTGCATATATGCCTTTTAAT
>JANOYH010000273.1:0-7197 GCA_031428775.1 Bacteroidota bacterium | reverse complement strand
TTTTACTTGGGCTTTTGCCGCAACCACCAATTCTATGGTGAGTAATGTAATAGGACAAAACAAACACGAATTGGTGATTCCATTGATTCATAAAATTATCCGATGGAGTGTTGGATTTGCCATTTCTGTATGCATCATCTTAAACCTCTTTCCACATGCTTTTTTATCCATTTATGGTCAAGGTGAAGCCTTTATTCAAGCAGGTATTCCCGTATTGCGCGTAGTTTCTTTTGCACTAGTGTTGATGTCATTCTCCGTTGTATGGATGAATGCAGTAACGGGTACGGGTAATTCAAAAATGAATTTAGCAACAGAGTTTGTTGCAATTATTCTGTATTGTATCTATGTCTATTTAGTGCTAGAAAAATTCAATCTGCCTATCACTTGGGGATGGGGCAGTGAAGCCATTTATTGGACAACCATTTTAATTCCTTCTTTTTGGTATATGAATTCTGGCAGATGGAAAAATATTAAGATCTAAAATTGGACGTAATATTTAGTAGTTTATCCTTTCAACTGCTTCACCAGATCAATGTATTGTTGCATAGCCTCTTCTCTTGACATGCCTTTCAATTTTGCCCATGCTTCGTGTTTGAATTTGGCCACAAAATCGAATGAATTGGCTGGTCCAGATTCAAGGGAATCTCCATCAGAACCTTGTTTATAGAGAGAATAAAGTTTTAGGAGTGTTTCGTTGTCTGGTTTTTCGGTTAATGTTTTACTTGAGATAGTAGCTTCTTGAAATAATTCTTCTAAATCCATGGTTTTTATTTTAAATAAAGTTAATGATCATTCTAACTAAACGGTTCATTTTGCAAAGCAAGTTAACTTTTATTGAATGCTGTTCAGCATTTTTGCACCCTCCGATTTTAAAGCAGCATCATCTCCAGTTCTCAAAGGTAATTTGACCATTTTAGTCAATACTTCTATTGCTTGGCTAGGTCGGTGGTTGTCTTTATAAGCTATAGCCAGATCTAAATAATTCAACATAAAAAAGGGATCCAGTGTTTTGCATTTTTCAAAATAGGCAATGGAACTGTCTAAATCTCCATTTGGTAACCCACCATAGAATAATTTCACCGCCACTTTTTTCATACCAGATAAATTGACCATTTCATAATGCCATTTTCCCATACTATAATTGGCTTTGGCATGTGTTGGTTGAATGGCTAAGGCATTTTCTGAATAGCGTTTAATGTCTTTTACAAAAGCAACCAACTTCTTATTGTCCGTTTCAATCTCTGTCATTTTACCGGATGCCATTCCAAGCACATAATTCGCGTCTGCATGTTTAACATTCCCGTCATATGCCTTCTTGGCCAATGAATATGCCGTTTCAAAATATAGCCTTTTGGTATTTTTGTCAGCTTGCCTCCCCCCGATGGATGCGTGCAATTCAGCAGCACGAATCAAGGCTTTTAGATTGATAGGGTCCACACTTAAAACCTGCTTGTATTTATCAAGTGCTTCCATTTCTTTTAACTGTCGTTCAAAATTATCTGCTTCTTTTAGCAGAACAGGTACCTCTTGACCATTGCTAGTCAATCCTATTATAGACATGATTAAAATGGTTAATAGTTTCTTCATGATTGATTAAAGTTGTGAACGATTTAGTTCAAAAACCACGCCAACCTGTCCAACAAACCCAACTATTGGTGGATACATTTTATGAATTTGAAATGAAATCGATTCTGCTAAAGCAAAACGATTGATTACTAAATGTGCAAACTCAGTAGCAATTGTTTCTAATAAAGGAGTTGGTTGTTGCATTCTTTCCTTTAACATTTGATATACCAATGTGTAATCGATGGTTTCATGCAAATGATGAATAATTGCATTTGAAGATGCGCAGCGGATCAATATATCTACTTCATATTCATTACCCAACTTTTTTTCTTCTTCAAATATCCCGTGATACGCAAAAAATCTTACTTGTTTCAGATGAATGGATAGCATGTAAAAATTTTATTTAAGCCACCCCACTGGCTGTGATATAACGTTCTGCATCGAGTGCAGCCATGCAACCACTTCCTGCTGCTGTAACAGCCTGACGATAGTTTTTGTCTTGTACATCACCTGCAGCAAAAACGCCAGGAATATTTGTTTTAGAAGTTCCTGGAATAGTTTGAATATATCCAGTCTCATCCATGTCTATATAGTCTTTGAAAATGGAACTATTGGGTTCATGACCAATTGCTACAAAGAATCCACTTACAGGGATCTCTGTTTTTTCTTGTGTTTTTGTATTGAGCAATCGCACCGCATTTACTTTATTTTCACCTAGAATTTCATCTGTTACACTATCCCAATACACTTTAATATTTGGTGCATTCAACACACGATCCTGCATTACTTTACTAGCACGCATTTGATCACGCCTTACAACCATATGAACCGTTGTACAAAGTTTGGAAAGGTATAAAGCTTCTTCTGCGGCAGTGTCGCCTGCACCTACAATGGCTACTTCTTTTCCACGGAAAAAGAAACCGTCGCAAACAGCACAAGCACTCACTCCAAATCCATTGAGTCGTTGTTCACTTTCCAATCCAAGCCATTTAGCGGAAGCCCCAGTACTAATAATGATTGCATCGGCTTCTATCCATTTTTCTTCGTCAATTTCTACCTTAAATGGACGTACACTAAAATCAACTTTTGTGGCAAGACCATAGCGTATATCTG
Organism: Bacteroidota bacterium; assembly: GCA_031428775.1. Taxonomy (GTDB): domain Bacteria; phylum Bacteroidota; class Bacteroidia; order Chitinophagales; family Chitinophagaceae; genus Sediminibacterium. Next base: position 4,518 of record JANOYH010000273.1, on the reverse strand, counting down.
CACCCATTCTTGCAGCTTGTTTTTCAAAATGGACCATCATTTCTGGACCTTGTATTCCATCTGGATAACCAGGATAGTTTTCTACTTCTGTGGTGATTGTTAATTGTCCACCTGGTTGAATCCCTTGGTACAAAACGGGTTTCATATTTGCCCTTGCTGCATAAATGGCTGCAGTATATCCTGCAGGACCAGAACCAATAATTAATACATGCACTTTTTCTACTACTTCTTTTGACATTTCTCTTATTTTAAATAACAAACAAATATAAAGGGCATAGACTGCCACTCATTAAAAAGAAAACCCCTCTGTTGTAAAGCAGAGGGGTTTTCTCTAATATCATTAGGGATTATCCCAAATATGCTTTCAAAGCATTGCTATAGCGCGCTTTTTGCAAACGTTTAATAGCCCTTTCTTTAATTTGACGAATACGTTCTTTTGTTAAATCATATTTCATGCCTATTTGTTCAATAGTTACCCCATTTTCTCCATCTAATCCAAAATAAGCATTTACAATCTCAGCTTCTCTCGGACTTAATGACTTCAATACCCTTCGAATCTCTTCGCGCAAAGAATCTTTCATTACGTCTTCGTCCGTATCGTCACTACCTTCCAACAAATCTCCCATTGCCACATCTTCTGCTTCGTGAACCGGAGCGTCTAGTGAAGTGTGACGCGTATTACTTTGGAAAATGTTATTGATTTCTGTCTCACTCATTTCCAAGATTTCGGCTAATTCTTCGGTTGAAGGCTCTCGCTCGTGCTCTTGTTCAAATGCCATATACGCTTTATTGGCCTTGTTATATGTACCAATTTTATTCTGTGGCAATCTAACCAACCTACCCTGTTCTGCTAAAGCCTGTAGGATTGATTGACGGATCCACCATACTGCATATGAGATAAATTTAAAACCTTTTGTTTCGTCGAATCTTTGGGCTGCTTTTATTAATCCTAGATTTCCTTCGTTAATCAAATCACTCAATGATAAACCTTGGTGTTGATATTGTTTGGCCACAGACACCACAAAACGTAAATTGGCTTGAACCAATTTATCCAAAGCTCGTTGGTCACCCATTTTAATTTTCTGAGCGAGGGTTGTTTCCTCTTCAGGAGTAATCATCGGGATTTTTGAAATTTCCTGAAGATACTTTTCAACTGCTTGTGAATCGCGGTTGGTAATCTGGGTAGCAATTTTGAGCTGCCTCATAGTTGATGATTATCTGAATAAATATAAACGTTGAAAAGACCCGAAATGTTATACAAACGCTGTATAATGTTCTAATTAATGAACTCAGTCTTTTTCAGAGCCTGCAAAAGTAAGAATAAAGCGTGGATAGTACTAGCTTTTGTGGAAAAACTTAACAAATTGGGTAAAAATCAACTAGTGTTTGCCCAAAATGGGGGTAAAATAACCTGATAAAAACTATCAAAAAAAGCCCTTTTTCGGTTTATCTTCGCAGCTTATGATCGATTTTCGTTCAGATACTGTTACCCTACCAGGAACTGCTATGCTCAATTCCATGATGAGCGCACCAATTGGAGACGATGTTTTTGGCGAAGACCCCTCAATAAATGCGTTGGAATCCTTGGCGGCTTCTATTTTTGGGATGGATGCTGCTTTATTTTGTCCGAGTGGCACCATGACCAACCAAATAGCCATTAAATGTCATGTATCTCCTGGAGATGAAGTCATATGCGACCAATTATCACATATCTATTTATACGAAGGCGGTGGGATTGCGGCAAATTCGGGTGCTTCAGTCCGACTTTTAGCTGGATACCGTGGATTGATCAATGCCAAAATGGTTCAAGAAGCCATCAATCCAAACGATATTCACAAACCCCATACCTCCTTGGTTTCTCTAGAAAATACGGGCAATAGAGGAGGCGGTAGTTGCTATGATTTTGCTGACATTCAAGAGATTAAAGCTGTTTGTGTAGAAAATAATTTGAAACTACACTTAGATGGAGCAAGACTATTTAATGCACTGATTGCAAAGAATGAATCGCCAAAACAATATGGAGCCATCTTTCATTCAATTTCCATTTGCCTGAGCAAGGGCCTTGGTGCTCCTGTTGGTTCTCTATTATTGGGAAATGTTGCTTTCATTCAAAAAGCAAGACGAATTCGTAAATTATTTGGCGGTGGAATGAGGCAAGCTGGTTACTTGGCTGCGGCAGGGATTTATGCACTGGAAAATAATATTGATCGACTAGCAGAAGACCATCAACACGCAAAAATGTTGGCTTCTGTATTGGCTAAAAAGGATTTTGTAGGAACCATTCTTCCCGTAGAAACCAATATCGTCATATTTGAAATCATAGGCCGGTATCAAGCGCCCCAACTCGCTTCCCTCTTAAAAGAAAAAGGTATCCTTGCAATAGCCATCTCCCCTACTCAAATACGACTTGTTTTACATTTAAATATCAGTCCACACCAAGTTCAAGAAACAATTGCTGTATTTGAAAGTTTATAATACAGAATCACCAATATCCAAACTAGAATAGATATGCTCCCTAGAATTAATCCAACAACAACACAGGCCTGGTTTTTATTAAAGAAACATTTTGAAGAGGAGATGAATCGCAAGCACATGCGTGATCTTTTTGCAGCAGAACCAGATCGATTTAAAAAATTTTCTCTCTGCTTAGACGAAATTGTCTTTGATTATTCTAAAAATATCCTCAACCAAAAAACGCTGAAGTTATTATTGGAGTTGGCCGAAGACTGCAAATTAAAAGACGCCATACGAGAAATGTTTTCGGGTGCCAAAATCAATGAAACGGAAGGCAGGTCTGTATTGCATACTGCCTTACGCAACTTTTCAGGTAGTGAAATAATCGTTGACGGAAAAGATATCATGCCTGATATTTTAAAAGTACATCAACAGATGAAGGCTTTTTGTGAATCCATACATAGCGGCAAATGGAAGGGATATACTGGTAAGAAAATCCGCTATATTGTTAATATCGGAATTGGTGGAAGCGACCTTGGTCCCGTAATGGTAACAGAAGCATTGAAACCTTATACAGTAAAAGGTATTGAAACGTTTTTTGTAAGCAATGTAGACGGAACACATATTATTGAAACACTAAAAAAAGTAAAACCAGAAGAAACCCTTTTTTTGGTTGCTTCTAAAACATTCACTACACAAGAAACCATGACCAATGCACATACTGCAAGAGAATGGTTTTTAAAGTCTGGTGCGGATGAAGCTTCCATTGCCAAACACTTTGCAGCACTAAGTACCAATGAAAAATCGGTTACTGCATTCGGAATTGACAAAGCCAATATGTTTGAATTTTGGGATTGGGTAGGCGGAAGATATTCTTTATGGAGTGCCATTGGCTTATCTATTGCTTTGACTATTGGATATGATCATTTTATTGCTTTACTCAAGGGAGCCGAATCGGTTGACAAACACTTTCAATCTACTTCTTTCGATAAAAATATTCCTGTTTTAATGGCGCTGATTGGTTTATGGTATACCAATTTCATGGGCGCGCAAAGTGAAGTAATTCTTCCTTACGATCAATACATGCATCGCTTTGCAGCCTATTTCCAACAAGGCAATATGGAAAGCAATGGTAAAAGCTTTGATCGCAATGGTAATCCCGTTAACTATTCAACTGGACCTGTAATTTGGGGCGAGCCAGGCACCAATGGTCAACACGCTTTTTATCAATTGATTCATCAAGGAACGCCTTTGATTCCGGCCGACTTTATTGCACCTGCAAAAAGTCATAACCCTACGGGCGACCATCACTTGAAATTGATGTCGAATTTCTTTGCACAAACAGAAGCCCTGATGAATGGTAAAACCGAAAATGAAGTAAAAGTAGCATTGATGAAACTGGGCAAAACCGAAGATGAAATCAAAAAATTAACTCCTTTCAAGGTATTTGCTGGCAATAAACCCACCAATTCTATCTTGGTTAAAGAAATTAATCCATTTACACTAGGTGCATTGATTGCTTTATATGAACACAAAATTTTTGTTCAAGGCGTGCTTTGGAATATATTCAGTTTTGATCAATGGGGTGTTGAATTAGGCAAACAACTGGCCAATCAAATCTTACCAGAGTTAGAAAATGAATCGAAAGTAACCGGACACGATAGTTCCACAAATGGACTCATCAATAGTTTCAAACAATTTAGAAAAGATAAATAACCGTTTCAATGACTTCGATAAGGCCGATCAGTAAAGACGACAACCCTTTTATTGCAAAAATTATTAGAACTGCTTTAGAAGAGTTTGGTGCCAATAAACCTGGAACGGTTTACTACGACCAAAGTACTGATCAGCTTTATGAGTTATTTACAACACATGCTGGATCTGCTTATTTTATTGCGGAAGAAAACGGGCAAATCTTAGGAGGTGCAGGCATTTTCCCAACAGAAGGACTCCCTACAGGCACCTGCGAATTGGTTAAAATGTATCTCTCAAAAGAAGCGAGGGGTAAGGGCCTGGGACAAAAAATGATAGCCTATTCCATGCAATGGGCAAAGGAAAATGGCT
>JANOYH010000272.1:0-5196 GCA_031428775.1 Bacteroidota bacterium | reverse complement strand
CATGAAGGTGGTAGGAGGGATAGTAGTGTGTTGAGTATGCTTAAAAAGGAATGGGAGGAAGGTGGGAAAGAAAAATTATTTTTAAAAATAATGTAAAATAAATTGAGTTAATACTATTTCAACAACCCCTTGATCTCATTTAATTTCATCAATGCTTCTACAGGTGTTAGTCGGTTGATATCAATATCTTCCAACTGCTTTCTAATTTCAGTAAAGGTTTGTGAATGTGCGTCAAAAATGGATAGCTGCATTTTTGGTGCGCCTACGTTTTTGATATTATTTTCCAGTTGATTTTTGGCGGAAGTGATCCTTTCTTTTTTCTCGCCATTATTTTCGTCAACCTGTTTTTCTTCTAGCTGTTCTAGAATTTCATTGGCTCTAGCAATCAATGATGGCGGCATTCCAGCCATTCTAGCCACGTGAATACCAAAGCTGTGCACACTTCCGCCTGGTGCTAGTTTTCTTAAGAAGATGATTTTGTTGCCTACTTCTTTATTGGTGATATGGTAGTTTTTAACACGTGGCAACTTTGCTTCCAACTCATTCAATTCGTGGTAGTGAGTTGCAAATAAAGTTTTTGGAGCGGAAGGAGAATTGTGTAAGTGTTCAACAATACTCCATGCAATAGAGATGCCATCATAAGTAGCAGTGCCCCTGCCTATCTCATCCAAAAGAATCAAACTTCTGGGAGAAATATTGTTGATAATACTAGCCGTTTCATTCATCTCCACCATAAAAGTAGATTCACCGCCACTGATATTGTCACTGGCACCTACACGGGTAAATATTTTATCGGTGAGTGGAATTTTAGCAACGCTGGCTGGTACAAAACTTCCCATATGAGCCATCAATGTTATTATGGCAGTTTGTCTGAGTAGTGCACTCTTACCACTCATATTGGGTCCAGTTAAAATGATCACTTGAATTCCTGCAGGATCTAAAATAATATCGTTGGTAATATAGGATTCGCCAATGGGTAGATTTTTTTCAATGACTGGATGCCTGCTGTCCTTCAATTCCAATTGAAAGCCATCATGCATTTCTGGCTTTTTGTATTGGTAAAGAATGGCATTTTCAGCAAAACAAATTAAGCAATCTAAAATAGCTAGCATTTTGCCATTCACTTGAATAGGTGCTAAGTATGCTTGTAAGGCTAACAATAATTGATCGTACAAGTCCAGCTCAATAGCCATAATCTTGTCTTCTGCACCCATGATTTTTTCTTCGTAAATCTTTAGCTCTGGGGTGATATATCTTTCTGCGTTGGCAAGGGTTTGTTTTCTAATCCATTCTGGTGGAACCTTATTTTTTTGCGAGTTGGTTACTTCTAAATAATAGCCAAAAACATTGTTGAAACTGATCTTCAAGGAAGAAATACCCGTGCGTTCCGCCTCTCTTTTTTGTATATCATTTAGAAAATCTTTTCCTCCAGTAGCAATATTTCTAAGCTCGTCTAATTCTTCGTGCACACCCGCTTTAAATAAATTGCCTTTGTTTGCTGCTGCTGGTGGGGTATCACTAAGCTCAGCAAAGATTTTTTCCATGATGGATTGGCAGGGATTCAGCTTATCTGCAATGGCTTTTAAAAAAGGGTTTTCAAGGGTTTCACAAGCTTTTTTGATGAGGGCAGTTTGTTCCAATCCTTTGGCTAGTTGAAACACTTCTCTCGGACTAATTTTCTTCAAAGGAATCTTACTCACCAATCGTTCCACATCGCCACATTCTTTGATGGATTGGGTGATAGATTTTCTGAGGTCGGCAGCAATGATCCAGTAAGCAACGGCGTCTAAACGTTCATTGATTTTTGCGATGTCTTTTAAAGGAAATAGCATCCATCTGTGCATCATCCTTGCACCCATGGCACTCACGGTATTGTCTAAAACTTTAATGAGGCTATTTCCATTTTCAGTGCCCGTATGTAAGAGTTCAAGGTTACGAATGGTGAAGCGATCCATCCATAAAAATTGATCGCGTTCTAATCGCTGTACCGAACTTATATGTTGTAGGTTGGGATGTTCTGTTTGTTTTAAATAATAGAGGATGGCGCCTGCTGCAATAATGCCCTCGTGCATTTGTTCAATGCCAAATCCTTTCAAAGAATGGGTTTGAAAATGTTTGAGCAAACTTTCTGTGGCAAATGCTTCTTCAAATACCCAACTGTCTAATGTGTAAGTATAGAATTTTGGTCCGAATAACTCTTTAAATAATTTCTGATGACTTTTTTGAAACACCACTTCTGCGGGCTTCAGGCTCTGCAATAATTTGTCGATGTATTCTGCATTTCCTTCTGCAATAAAAAATTCACCAGTTGAGATATCCAGAAAGGAAATCCCCATATTGTTTTCATGAATATGTAAGGCAGCCAAAAAGTTATTGCTATTGTGTTCAAGTAGTTTGTCGTTTGTTGCGATACCCGGAGTAACCAATTCTGTAACGCCTCTTTTCACAATGCCTTTAACGGTTTTAGGATCTTCTAGCTGATCGCATATAGCCACACGGTATCCAGCTTTCACTAGTTTGTGCAAATAAGTGTCTAATGCGTGATGGGGAAAACCAGCTAATTCGCTGGAAGAAGCGGCGCCATTATTTCTTTTGGTGAGGGTAATGCCCAACACTTTTGCAGTGATGATGGCGTCTTCTCCAAAGGTTTCATAAAAATCGCCCACCCTAAACAATAAAATAGCATCGGGATATTTTTGCTTAATAGCCCGATGCTGTTGCATCAACGGTGTATCTGAAAAGGATTTAGACATGGACCGCAAATATACTCTCTAAGGGCAAAGCCTTTGTAGTAAGAAGAATGATGTGGAAAAGAATGTAAAAATTTTAGTTCCTTGGCTTTGGCATCTCTTTCCGCGGAAGTTTGGCGTCCCTTTGTGCGGCATTGTATACAAATGCTGCAACTATGGTGGAGATTTGTTTTAAATCGTCTTCAATTAAATGATCATAAACGTCCATATTGCTATGGTGGGTGCGGGTATCGTATTCAATGGGGTCTTGTATGAATTGGAAGCCTGGCAAACCAACTCCGTCAAAAGACTGGTGGTCTGTGCCTCCAGTATTGCCAATGGCAATAGTGTTAGCCCCTAAATCTTTAAAAGGTGCCAACCAATCTGAAAATATAGTTCTGCAGGCTTCATTGTTTTGAAGGTAGATGCCACGAATTTTTCCAGTACCATTATCGATATTAAAATAAGCAGAGAATTTGGCGTGTTCTGGCAATGGTTGCATATTGGCGGGGTCTGCAAAGGTTTTCTTTACATAGCCTCTTGAACCCAATAAACCTTGTTCTTCTCCGCTCCATAAACCAATACGGATGGTACGTTTGTTTTGTATGCCCAAAGTTTTTAAAATTCTGATGGCTTCCATCATCACTGCAGATCCTGATGCATTATCCGTTGCACCGGTGCCTGTTTGCCAAGAATCTAAGTGTGCACCAATCATCACTATTTCATCCTTTAATATAGGGTCAGTGCCAGGAATTTCTGCAATTACATTATATCCCTTTGTATCCTTAGTTTGAAAACTGGTTTTTACATCAGCATCCATTTTAACTTCCATTCCTGATTTTGCAATTCTTACTATGGTATTATAGTCTTCAATTCCTATCACCATATCTAAGAAGTTTTCAGGGTCAGTTGCCTTATAAGCACCTCCACCTTGTGCAAAGATGGTTCCATCATGACTTCTTGTTCCTGTGCTCAAAATAGCAATAGCACCTTCTTTCTTAGCCATTAATTTTAATAAGGTTAGTGCCCGCTGAGCACCGCCGCCACCACCTCTAAATGCAGCTGCATTTCTGCGCATTGCTGCTGTGTCCATTGGTGGTTGTGGTTTAGCAGACGCTATTTTTGCCAAGTCTTCGTCCGTATACCTTATTGCGTCTGCTTTGAAGCTGTGTTTATAGGGGTCTAGTCGGTCCAGTAAAATAATTTTTCCTTTTAAAGTGCCCCTATATGCTTCTAAGGAAGCGGAGTCGGTTACAGTAATTAAAAGTACTGTTCCAGTTTTGAGTCCTTTGGTACCCTCACACCATGTTTTTGGGTATGCCAACAAAGGTTTATAATAAGGTGTTTTAATAGCTAGATAGGCTTTTTCTAATTCCCAACCTTTTCCAAATTCACCCCATGGATCAAGTGATGCATTTTGTAAGCCCCATCCACTCAATGTTTCTTTGGCATAATTAGCCGCTTTCATATAACCGGGAGAGTTGGTTAAACGGTTGCCGTTTAAGTCGGTCAGGTGCAAGGCAATATCCATTACCTTACTGTTTTTTAGTCCCTCATCCCTGATTTTTTGCATCATGGCTTGGTCAATTTTTTCAGTTTGACCTTGGCTATTTAGGGTAATCAAGCACATGCAGAATAGCAGTGTGGATAGCATTTTGGGATTTTGCATCTTGTTGTTAGTTTTGGACTTTCAAGATAAGAAATCCATTTTAATTTGGGTTATCGGTTTTATGAATGGATGGAATTACCTTTGCGTCATGCGAAAATTGAGCATGGATGAATTAGGAAGGATGTCGGTTGCGGCTTTTAAAGAGGCTAAAAAAAATCCATTAGTGGTGGTATTAGATAATATTCGCAGTATGCATAATGTGGGTAGTGTTTTTAGAACGGCCGATGCATTTAGAATTGAAGCCATCTGTTTGTGTGGTTATACACCGCAACCTCCACATCGTGATATTCAAAAAACGGCCCTCGGCGCCACGGAAACAGTGAGTTGGATTTATTATGAAAATACCCTAGCCGCTATTCATGCATTAAAACAAAACGGGTATCAGATTTTTTCTGTGGAGCAAGCAGAAGGAAGTATTTCGTTGGAAAATATTCAGGAATCAGGCGCCAAAATTGCAGTAGTTTTTGGAAACGAAGTTGCTGGGGTTGACGCTGATGTGTTGGCTGCATCTGACGGGTGTATTGAAATTCCGCAACTAGGCATGAAGCATTCTTTGAATATTTCCGTTGCGGCTGGTATTGTTTTATGGAAATTTTCAGAACCCATTTTTGCCAACTGGAAAGAAAGCTAAATAACCTTACTTTGTTTTTGTTGGTTGGTTGGTTCGTTGATCTATATTTTGACCTACAAAACAGTAGATAAATTATGAGTAAAGTAAAAAAATATTTAAGCCTGGTTAAATTCTCTCACACCATTTTTGCCTTGCCCTTTGCCATGATTGGTTTTTTTCTAGGCATT